>NZ_OZ217346.1:1995000-2220448 GCF_965111735.1 Streptococcus mitis | reverse complement strand
TCCTTTCTCCTCCTTTACTATTTAAAAGTTTAATGCTAGACTTATTTTACCATAGATAGCAAGAATTTTCCACAAGCTGTGAAAAATAATCCACAATGTTATCAAGTTTTATCCACAGCTTGGGGATAAAAGCAGAAACTATTGATTTATTAAGCTTTTTATCAAAAAAATTAGTGGATAACCTTGTGAGATAAAAAAAATAAAAGAACAGCCTTATTTCAGGCTGTTGATAATTCTACTGTATTCTTCTTGATTTGAAAAAGAAATAATGATTTTTCCATTGTCTTTTTTAGACAATTTGATTTCTACATCTAATCCGAGTAGTTTTTTTAACTGTTCTTCTTCATTTTGTATGAAATAATCATTTTTTTTCTTTTTCTTTTGTTTTTTCTCTGTCAGAAGAGCTTCTAACTTCCTTACAGAAATGTCTTCATATATAATCCGTTGAAAGAAATAGTCTTGTTGTTCCTTATTCAAGCCAACTAGAGAACGTGCATGGGCTTGTGATAGTTTGCCATTTTCTACTTCTGAGAGGATATGTTCTGGCAAGGACAGCAAGCGAATAGAGTTGCTGATATATGGACGAGACTTGCCCATTTTATCTGCAATTTCAGCATGGGTAAATCCTTTCTCTACAAGAGATTCATAGGCGCGTGCTTCTTCTATTGGATTTAAATTTTCTCTTTGTAAATTTTCAATGATGGACTGGACCATCATCTCTTGGTCTGAGAGCTGTTTAACAACAGCTGGGATAGACGTTAGACCAGCTAAAAGTGAAGCCCGATAGCGTCTCTCTCCTGCAAGGATTTCATAACCAATAACAGGAGATTGACGAACAATAATCGGTTGAATGACCCCATTTTCTTTGATAGACTGTGCTAGTTCATGTAGTTTTTCTCCATCAAATTCTTTTCGAGGTTGATAGGGATTTTTTTGTATATCCGTGATAGAAATCATTTCAAATTTTTCCATGATTCTACACTAACACATCTTTTCTCTTATGTAAAGCTTTCTTTACATAGATGTTAATTAAGATTCTAAATCACCTGAACTCTTGTCAAGTTTAATAGATGTAGTTTCTTCTTTACCGTTACGATAGTAAGTTATCTTAATGGTGTCTCCGATAGAATGATTGTAAAGAGCACTTTGTAAGTCTGTTGATGAAGCAATGTCTTTGTCATCTACTTTTGTAATAACATCGTATTTTTCAAGGTGACCATTGGCAGGCATATTACTTTGTACAGAACGAACAACGACACCAGATGTTACGTTACTTGGAATATTCAGTCTTCTAAGATCACTTGTATTAATATTTGAGAGATTGACCATTTGAATTCCCAAAGCTGGACGAGTCACTTTTCCGTTCTTTTCTAACTGTTCAATAATATTGATAGCATCATTTGCAGGGATTGCAAAACCAAGACCTTCTACAGATGTTCCTCCATTTGTTGCAATTTTACTTGAGGTAATTCCGATAACCTGTCCTTGAATATTGATTAGTGGGCCACCAGAGTTACCTGGGTTAATAGCAGTATCAGTTTGGATGGCTTTTGTAGAAATGGCTTGTCCATCTTCAGATTTTAAAGATACATTTCGATTAAGACTAGATACAATACCCTGAGTGACAGTATTTGCATATTCAGAACCCAATGGGCTACCAATAGCAATGGCAGTTTCTCCTACGGTTAACTTGCTAGAATCACCAAACTCAGCTACTGTTGTCACTTTTTCTGAAGAGATTTTGACGACAGCAATATCAGAGAAAGTGTCCGCTCCGACAATTTCTCCGGGTACTTTAGTTCCATCTGACAAACGAATATCTACTTTGCTGGCGCCATTTATAACGTGATTATTGGTGACGATGTAAGCTTCTTTGTCATTCTTTTTATAAATAACCCCAGATCCTTCACTAGAGATTTGCTGAGAATCTGTGTCAGTATCATCATTACCAAATACGCTATTTTGTCTGTTTGCTGAATAAGTAATAACTGAAACAACAGCATCTTTTACTTTGTTAACAGCCTGTGTTGTTGAATTTTCATTCTTATAGGCAGTCTGTGTAATAGTACTATTGTTGTTAGAGGTACTTACAGTACTTTTTTGAGTTAGTTGGTTTATTGAAAAGCTACCCAAGGCTCCACTAATAAAGCTAATGACGATAACGACTAATAATTGAAACCCTTTTTTGTAAAATGTTTTTAAATGTTTCATATTTGCCTCCATATTTTTGAATTACTGAAAGTATAAACTGACTAGCTTAATTATAACTTAAACACAAAAAGTTTTTCACAGATTGTGGATAACTTTCAAAAATCTGTGGTTTTCTCGGCTAAAATTAACCTTTTGTTTTGTGAATAAGATGTGAAAAAATAGAGAATATGTTAGAATAGAGTCATGAAAATTAAAGTTGTAACAGTTGGGAAACTGAAAGAAAAGTATTTGAAAGATGGTATTGCAGAGTATTTAAAACGAATTTCTCGATTTGCTAAGCTTGAAATGATTGAGCTAGCAGATGAAAAAACACCAGATAGGGCCAGTGAATCAGAAAATCAAAAGATTTTAGGAATAGAAGGTCAGAGAATTTTATCAAAAGTTGGTGACCGTGATTTCGTGATTGTGTTGGCTATCGAAGGGAGAACTTTCTCCTCAGAAGAATTTAGTAAGCAGCTAGAAGAAGCTTCTATAAAAGGATTTTCTACTCTTACATTTATTATTGGAGGGAGTCTGGGATTAGCACAGGATGTAAAAAAGAGAGCCAATCTCTCTGTTAGTTTTGGCCGTTTAACCTTGCCCCATCAGTTAATGAGACTAGTCCTTGTTGAACAAATCTATCGGGCTTTTACAATACAGCAGGGCTCGCCCTATCATAAATAGAAAATTGACTTTCAATTGAATTTTTGGTAGAATAGCTATATTAGGTCTCATAGCTCAGCTGGATAGAGCATTCGCCTTCTAAGCGAACGGTCGCAGGTTCGAATCCTGCTGGGATCAATATAGTAGCAAAGCTGGGAATTTTCCCGGCTTTTTTCTTAAAAAAGTACACTTGGGGAGAAAAAAATGACAGTTGAGAGAATTTTATCTAAAACGAAATTCCATTTTGTATAATAGTTTTTGTAAGTTAGCTTACAAGAAAAAAACATTTAAGGAGATTTTATTATGAAAAACACAGTTAAATTGGAACAGTTTGTAGCCTTGAAGGAAAAAGACTTGCAGGAGATTAAAGGTGGGGATAGCAGGATATCAAAATTCCTCCGTGATTTTATTTTCCCAAGAAAAAAGTAATGATATAAGGGGAAGAGTAATGAATTTATTGGGATTTGGGATAGTTATTGTTTATTTTTTAATCGTTAGCAAAAGTTATGAACGGATTTGTAAAATAACTAAAAAAGAGCGTATAGTTTTTTTATGTTACACAGGTATATCAGTTTTTATACTTGAAGAAGTTGCTAGTATGGTATATAGAGATGGCTTTAGTCTAGTTAAATTTTTATTTCCATTAGTTATATATTTTTATTTAAGAAAATTGAAGATGTATGAAATATACAAAGGAATTTTTATTAGTATACTATTATCTTTGTTATATAATGGTACCCATACTTTTATATCTGTAACGTTATCTTCAATTACAGGAGATTATTTAGTATCCCAGCATGAAGAAATTTTCTATTTTATAGTTCTATTACTAACTTATTTTTCAATCAAAAAAATTATTACTTATTTCCACTTGGAATTGAACTATTTTGATAAGGATTACCTTTATCCTTTCTTGAAAAAAGTATTTTTTGCTTTACTACTGCTACATGTTGCATCTTTCGTTTCAGATATGGTAAGTACGATTAAACATTTAAATAGTTTTGGAAGTATTTTATCATCTATTGTCTTTATCTCTTTATTTTTGACCTTCTTTGCAATGAATTCTTATAAAGAACAAAAGGAGAAAGAGATTGCTTTGAAGCAGAAGAAATTTGAACAGAAACATTTACAAAACTACACAGATGAAATTGTCGGTCTATATAATGAAATCCGTGGCTTTCGACATGATTATGCTGGTATGCTTGTTAGTATGCAGATGGCAATTGACAGTGGTAATTTACAGGAAATTGACAGAGTTTACAATGAAGTTTTGGTCAAAGCCAATCACAAACTGCGTTCAGATAAGTACACTTACTTTGATTTAAACAACATAGAAGATTCAGCTTTACGAAGTTTGGTTGCTCAGTCAATTGTCTATGCTCGAAATAATGGTGTAGAGTTTACACTGGAAGTAAAAGATATAATTACTAGACTACCAATAGACCTTCTGGATTTGGTTCGTATTATGAGTGTTTTATTGAACAATGCTGTCGAAGGATCGGCTGATAGTTATAAAAAACATATGGAAGTAGCAGTTATTAAGATGGAAACTGAAACAGTTATTGTGATTCAGAATTCATGTAAAATGACGATGACTCCTTCAGGAGATCTATTTGCTTTAGGATTCTCTACTAAGGGAAGAAATCGTGGGGTCGGATTAAATAATGTGAAAGAACTACTAGATAAGTACAATAACATTATTTTAGAAACAGAGATGGAAGGCAGTATATTTAGACAAATCATTAGATTTAAGAGGGAATTTGAATGAAAGTTTTAATTTTAGAAGATGTTATTGAACATCAAGTGAGACTAGAGAGAATATTGGATGAAATTTCGAAAGAATCGAATATTCCAATATCATACAAGACAACGGGAAAAGTTCGTGAATTTAAGGAATATATCGAAAATGATGAAGTAAACCAGCTTTATTTTCTAGATATTGATATTCATGGAATTGAGAAAAAAGGGTTTGAAGTTGCTCAGTTTATTCGTCATCACAATCCTTACGCTATTATCGTCTTTATCACCAGTCGATCAGAGTTTGCGACTCTAACCTATAAATACCAGGTATCAGCCTTAGATTTTGTTGATAAGGATATCAATGATGAGTTGTTTAAGAAGAGAATTGAGCAAAATATCTTCTACACGAAGAGTATGTTACTTGAAAATGAAGATGTTGTAGATTATTTTGACTACAATTACAAGGGAAATGATTTAAAAATTCCTTACCATGATATTTTGTATATTGAAACGACAGGTGTCTCTCATAAATTACGCATTATTGGTAAGAATTTTGCCAAAGAGTTTTACGGTACCATGACAGATATTCAGGAAAAGGACAAACATACTCAGCGATTTTATTCTCCTCACAAGTCATTTTTGGTAAATATAGGGAATATCAGAGAAATTGATCGAAAAAACTTAGAAATTGTTTTCTATGAAGATCATCGTTGTCCTATTTCAAGATTAAAAATTAGAAAATTAAAAGATATTCTAGAGAAAAAATCTCAAAAGTAATTGACAATTAGCAAGAAATTGATATAATGGTTATATCTGCTACAGATAGAAGGTCCGTTGGTCAAGGGGTTAAGACACCGCCTTTTCACGGCGGTAACACGGGTTCGAATCCCGTACGGACTATTTTATCCGCCATAGCTCAGTTGGTAGTAGCGCATGACTGTTAATCATGATGTCGTAGGTTCGAGTCCTACTGGCGGAGTATAGATAAAAGGGAACATAGTGTTGTTCCCTTTTTTGTATCAATTTGTATCACCAAGCATTTTCATAAGGAAGTCTGTTATTTCTTGAGGACTTTCTTTTTTTCCATGTGCAATCCAAGTTTGGCAGACACCAAAAAGTGCGTGAGTTAGATAGATGCTACTGTATTCTAACTCAGTGGTATTGAGATTTAGTTGCATAAAACGCTTTTGTAAATCTGTACTGAGCATGATATGAAGTTTATTTCGTAAGAAATTTTGGATTTCTTTGGTCCCGTTTTCAGAAAGAAGGGCAGCCAGAAGTGGTTCTGACTCTAGATATTCAAATACTTCTAAAATAGCATCTCTTTTGTGATGAGCATGTTTTTGAAAAATATATTCAAATGTATGGAATAGCTTGCTTTGATAATGCTCAATCATATCATACTTATCCTTATAGTGAGTATAGAAGCTGGAACGACTAATTCCAGCTTTTTCTGCTAGCTTGACAGTAGAAATTTGATCAAATGGCTGTTCCATGAGTAATTGTACCATAGCATTTTCAATAGTTCGCTTTGTTTTTAATCGTTTATTACTTTCTTGCATACTTCCTCCTCGTAAACAAATTAGACTATATGTCTAAAAATGGATTTTTTATCTTGTAATTTAGATTTTTTATTGTATAATCTATTATATCAAAATTTTAGACAATATGTTTAAAAAGGAGAAGCTATGTTTAAAGAATGGAAAGCAATTTTAAAAAAACCAACCTTTATTATTGTCATGATAGGGATTTCTCTTATTCCCGCTCTGTACAATATCATATTTTTATCCTCAATGTGGGATCCATATGGTCAAGTGTCTGACTTACCTGTGGCAGTTGTCAATAATGATAAAGAGGCCTCTTATAATGGTAATAGCATGTCTATAGGAAAAGACATGGTGTCTAATTTAGAGCAAAATAAATCATTGGATTTTCATTTTGTAGATGAAGAAGAAGGTAAGAAGGGTCTAGAAAACGGTGATTATTATATGGTAGTGACTTTGCCAAGTGACTTGTCTGAAAAAGCAGCTTCAATTTTAACGAATCACCCAGAGCAAATGCAAATAGATTATCAGACTTCAAGTGGTCATAGCTTTATTGCCAGCAAGATGAGTGATTCTGCAATGACACAATTAAAGCAGAATGTTTCTACCAATGTAACCGAGACTTATACTAAAGCTTTATTCAACAAAATGGTCGATTTAAAGGATGGGATGAGTCAAGCAGCTTCTGGTAGTGAAAAATTAACTGATGGAGCGAATCAGTTAGTGGCAGGAAGTCAAACATTAACTACTAACCTACACTCTTTAGCAGATTCAAGTTTAACATTTTCAAATGGAACGGATCAGTTTACTAAAGGATTATCCTCTTATGTCTCTGGTGTTGAACAACTTCATCTTGGCTTAGGGAATTTTAATAGTGGTTTAATTACATATACTGGTGCAGTGAGTCAATTAGATAGCGGATTAGGTCAACTATCTTCTAAAAGCCCTGAATTAGTGAGGGGAATTAATCAATTATATACTGGTGTAGAGTCCTATACTGGCGGTGTTTCTCAGCTCAATGCTGGTCTTAATCAATTTTCATCTGGTGTTAGTGCCTACACGAATGGAGTGGGAAGTCTTGCAACAGGTGCTAATCAGTTATCTAATCAATCAGCTACACTTCGAATGGGGGTGGAGCAATTAAGTGAAGGGATTCAACAACTTTCTAGCAAGTTAGATGCTTCGTCTGAGCAAAAAGATCAAATTAATCAATTATCTTCTGGTCTGAATCAGTTAAATCAAGCCATTCAAAATATTGATGTTGGAGATACAAAAAAATTAGATTCTGTTTTATCAAGTATAGTATCTCTTTCTAATCAAATGTTAGCAAGTGCTCAGTCTGATAAAGCGACTACATTAGCCAATATTCAATCGACAGCAGCTTATCAATCTTTGACAAGTGAGCAACAAGCTGAGATAAGTGCTTCTGTATCTCAAAATTCGACTGATAGTATTCAATCGGCTCAGTCAATTATAGCTTTAGTACAAGGTTTACAGGGAGGATTAGAAAACTTACAAAATCAATCTTCTAATCTTTCAACATTAAAAGATCAAGCTAATCAAGTATTACCTATTGCTTCTACTTCTTTGACAGGATTGTCAAGTGGATTAACAGAGATACAAGGAGCTGTTGCTAGCAAATTAGTTCCTGCCAGTCAGTCGATTACATCGGGTGTAAATGCATATACTGCAGGTGTTGATAAAGTTTCTCAAGGCGCAAGTCAACTAAGTGAAAAGAATTCCACCTTGACAGGTAGTCTGGATCAACTAGTTTCAGGCTCAACTACCTTGACACAAAAATCTTCTAACTTGACAGCAGGAGTTGGTCAATTAGTTGAAAAAACTCCAGAATTAGTGTCTGGTATTGAAAAATTATCAACTGGCTCTAACCAATTGAATCAAAAGAGTCAAGAATTAATGGCAGGAGTTGATAAATTACAATCAGGATCTGGTCAATTAGCAGACAAATCTAGTCAGTTACTTTCAGGTGCTTCTCAATTAGAGAATGGAGCTAATAAATTGGCAGATGGATCTGGTAAACTTGCAGAAGGTGGAACAAAGTTAACTTCTGGATTGGAAGGTTTACAGATAGGAGTTGCTTCTTTGGGACAAGGATTAAGTAATGCTAGAGATCAACTTAAATCAGCATCAACGGAATCTCAAAATGCAGAGATTTTGTCAAATCCACTCAGTCTTTCAAAAACAGACAATGATCAAGTTCCTGTAAATGGAATTGCAATGGCTCCTTATATGATATCAGTTGCTCTTTTTGTTGCAGCAATATCAACGAATATGATCTTTGCGAAGTTGCCTTCAGGACGTCATCCGGAGAGCCGTTGGGCTTGGTTGAAATCTCGAGCTGAAATAAATGGTATTATAGCTGTTTTAGCAGGAATTTTGGTATATGGAGGAGTTCATCTTATTGGTTTAACTGCAAATCATGAGATGAGAACATTTATTCTCATTATCCTAACAAGTTTAGTATTCATGTCCATGGTGACCGCTTTAACAACATGGAATAGCCGTATAGGAGCTTTCTTCTCTCTTATCTTGCTTTTATTACAGTTAGCATCAAGTGCAGGTACTTACCCACTTGCTTTGACAAATGATTTCTTTAGAGCCATTAATCCCTGGTTACCAATGAGTTATTCAGTTTCTGGATTACGAGAAACAATCTCTATGACAGGAAATATTCATCAGCAAGCCATTTTCCTAGCTGTCATACTAGCTCTATTTACTGGTTTAGGTATGCTAGCCTATCAACCTAAGAAAATGGAAGAATATTAAAAAAATCGACCAATTGGTCGATTTTTTTATGTATTAGATGTCTTTCGTTTGTGATTATAAATTCCAAATAGTAAAAGTGAAGTAAAGGAACAGATTGATCCAGTAATAAAACCATTGGGAATAAAGGAAAGTGTAATAGTTCCTTTTCCTTTAGGAATATCAACTTTCATAAAACCAGTTTGAGCTTGTTTAATTTCTATTTTCTTACCATCTTGGTAGGCAGACCAGCCTTTGTCATAAGGAATGGTGAAGAAAATGGACGTATCTTGTTTGATATCATATGTAGCAAAGACCTTGTTTTTAGAAGTTGATACTGTGACAGGTTGTTCTTTAATTTTTTGAATTGCCTCGGTGAAAGTTTTGGTATCTAAACGATAGAAGGTAGGAGATTCAAATGATACTTGTGAATTTCCAGGGAAACTAACATTGATATTGAAAGTTTTTTTCTCTTTTGTATAGCCTAGATTAAAGAAGGAGAAGACATTATCAGTTGTAAAAGTCTTTTTTTCACCATTTACAAGGATGTCAACCTTCTTTTGTTTATCATTAGAAAAGTGAAGATTTGTGAAAGAAAGATAAACTTGGCTGTTTTCTGGTACTTCAATTTGATACTGTATTGCTGCATCCTCATTTGAAGAACTTGTAACACTAATCAAATCATCAGTATTTTCGGTTTTTTCATAAGGTATTGGAGAAAAATAATCAAAATTGACATTAGCAAGTTGATTTAAAAATGAGGCCTGATTATCCAAGGTATGTTCATTGAACTTGACATCATTGTAAACAGATTGACTAGCAAATGCAATCGGAAGAGAGTATTGATTTTCATATAGGGTAAGATTATCTTTTTGATAGATATCTTGGAATCCATACTTATCAATAGGACTGTCTGATATATTGTACTGTATGCTAAATAAACTATCAGCCAAAATACTATTGTTAGCATAGCGGAGATTGAGATTAGTACCAGAGGATTTAAAACCAAGTTTATCTAAAGTAGAGCTTGCTGAACGATTTCGAACAGATGAAAATTGAGAGATTCCATTGTAGTTGAATTTCATACTGTCATTTCCTGTCTGAGTTTGTAGTTTTTCAGTACGAGTAAATTGATTTCCAATATATGTTGAGAAAGATTCCATAGCTGGGATATCTCGATTATATGCACTTCGAGAAGCAAATCCCCATTCCTTAGCAATTCCATCCATTTGAGATGAAGCATTTAAACTCATTTCAACCATTATAAATAAAGAGATTAGAATGGCCAATAGATTTATAGAGATAAACTTTTTGAGAACTGCAAGGAGTAAAAGCGAATAGACAACCAAAAATTCAAGAGTAAGCAGAATATTCAAATCTGTTAAAAAAGAATAATGTGATTTTAGATAGATGGTAGCTAAAAATCCTGTTACTATAAGAAAAAGCGAAACTAAAAAATTCCAGATTTTAAGTTCTTTCAGACGATTTAAGACTTCCGCTGCTGTGTAAATTAACAAGGTAGAGAAAATCCAAGCATAGCGATGTAAAAACATGTTTGGAGTATGCATGCCTTGCCAAAATAAATCAAGAGCTTCAATATAAAAGCTTGCAATTAGAAATGTAAAGAAGATTGCATAGATAAGTTTCACGTGAAACTTAATGGATTTCAGCGTAAAAAATAAAATGGTCAAAATAAAGGGAAGTAGTCCAATAAAAATCATTGGGATGGCCCCATACTTTGTTGTGTCAAAGGAACCAATGAATTGCTTAGCAAAGAGATCAAGATACCAGCTACTTTCAGTTTGAAACTTTGTAACTTCAGTTAATTTTTCTCCATGTGTCTGTAAATCAAACAGAGTAGGAAGAGTCAGAATCAAACTAGCCATACCAGCTAAAAAGGAGATAACTATGAAATCAAGAACAGATGATTTTCGAGTCTTAAAGTCCCACGAAATTTGACAGAGATACCAGAAAATAAGAAACAATACTGTCATATATCCAAAATAATAATTTTGAATAAACAAAATTGACAGACTTGTAAAGTACAATAGGAATTTCTTTTCAGTTATCAGTAGCTGTAAACCAGTTATAATCAAAGGAATCAAGATAAAAACATCTAGCCAGGTTTTTATCTCTAATTGACTGACAGTGAAACTCATCAGAGCATAGGAAGTAGATAAAGCTAGTTTTAAAGGCTTAGGAATCGATTGAAATAATTTATTTAAACTAAAGTAAGTTGACAAACCAATCAATCCAAATTTTAAGAGAGTTGTCAGATAGACAGCATCTGGCATATTCGTTAGATTAAAAAAGTAAACTAGAGGTGAAAGGAAACTTCCCAAGTAATAACTAGATAGGGCATAGAAATTTAATCCGAGGCCACTTGTAAAGGTGTAAAATAGACTACCATTTCCATGTAGGATATTTCGTAAAGCTACATCAAAAATAACGTATTGATGAAACCCATCTCCTAATAGAGGAGAGGTGTCGCTATTCCAGTAGATACCTTGAGATAGATATACTCCTATCATAATGATTATGGGAATGATGAAAGAAACAAAATAGGTCCAATATGTTTTAAAAAATAATTTCATGTTACCTCATAAAATGTTAGAAAACTCAGCTGGTTAACCCAACTGAGTTTTGAAGTTTTATTTAGTCTTTCCAAAGTTCTTTAACTTTTGCTTGTACTTCTGCATTTTCTAGGAATTCATCATAGGTTTCATCGATACGGTCAATGACGCCATTTTTAGACAAGACAATGATATGGTTAGCTAGAGTTTGAATAAACTCGTGGTCATGGCTGGCAAAGATGATTGATTCTTTAAAGTTTTTCAATCCATCGTTCAAGCTTGAGATAGATTCTAAGTCCAAGTGATTGGTTGGATCATCGAGGACAAGGACATTTGATTTTAAGAGCATGAGTTTTGAAAGCATGACACGAACTTTTTCTCCCCCTGACAAGACGTTGACAGGTTTGTTAACCTCATCTCCAGAGAAGAGCATACGGCCTAGGAAGCCACGTAGGAAAGTATTGTCATCTTCTTCTTTACTTGCGAATTGACGCAACCAATCAAGGATTGACTCTCCCCCTGCAAAATCGGCCGAGTTATCTTTTGGCAAGTAAGAACGGCTAGTAGTAACTCCCCACTTGACAGTTCCTTCATAGTCAATGTCTCCCATGATTGCACGAATTAATGCAGTCGTTTGGATGTCATTTTGTCCAATAAGCGCTGTCTTATCACCTGGACGCAAGATAAAGCTGATATTATCTAAAATAGTTTCACCATCAATCTTTACAGTTAGGTTTTCTACTGTCAAGAGATCATTACCGATTTCACGTTCCGCTTTAAAGTTAATAAATGGATATTTACGACTAGATGGTACAATCTCTTCTAGCTCAATCTTATCAAGCATTTTCTTACGTGATGTTGCTTGTCTTGATTTAGAAGCATTAGCAGAGAAACGAGCAACGAACTCTTGCAATTGTTTAATTTTTTCTTCTGCTTTGGCATTACGGTCTGCTAGCAATTTAGCAGCGAGTTCAGAAGATTCCTTCCAGAAGTCGTAGTTTCCGACATAGAGTTTGATTTTTCCGAAGTCAAGGTCGGCCATGTGAGTACATACTTTGTTTAAGAAGTGACGGTCGTGGGATACTACGATAACGGTGTTATCAAAATCAATCAAGAAGTCTTCTAGCCATGTAATTGATTGGATATCCAAACCATTGGTCGGCTCGTCCAAAAGAAGAACATCTGGTTTACCAAAAAGTGCTTTGGCGAGGAGAACCTTTACTTTTTCACCGTTGGCCAACTCGCTCATATTTTGATAGTGCAATTCTTCTGGGATATTTAGGTTTTGAAGGAGTTGAGAGGCTTCACTTTCTGCTTCCCATCCTCCAAGCTCGGCAAACTCTCCTTCAAGTTCGGCAGCACGCACTCCATCTTCATCTGAGAAATCTTCCTTCATGTAGATGGCATCTTTCTCTTTCATGATGCTATAAAGTTTTTCATTTCCCATGATAACAACATCAATGGCACGTTCATCTTCATAGTCAAAGTGATTTTGACGAAGAACAGAGAGACGTTCATCTGGACCAAGAGAGATGTGACCAGTAGTAGGTTCGATATCTCCAGCTAAAATTTTTAAAAAGGTTGATTTTCCGGCACCATTAGCACCAATTAACCCGTAAGTATTTCCTTCTGTAAATTTGATATTGACATCATCAAAAAGTTTGCGATCACTAAAACGTAGTGAAACATCAGATACTGTAAGCAATGTTTTTCCCCTATATGTGTAATATATTTATTCTACTAGAAAATACGGAAATATTCAAATTTTTATCTGTCAATTTTATGTAAAATATGTTTACAGCATACTTTACACAAAACCGTGAATAGCAAGGTTGATTTATTTTGATAAATTGCGGTTATTTCATTAAAAAAATGCTATAATTGAAGGGACCATATCGAAGGAGAATAAAATGACTAAACCCATTATTTTAACAGGAGACCGTCCAACAGGGAAATTGCATATTGGACATTATGTTGGAAGTCTCAAAAATCGAGTATTATTACAGGAAGAGGATAAGTATGATATGTTTGTGTTCTTGGCTGACCAACAAGCCTTGACAGATCATGCTAAAGATCCTCAAACCATTGTAGAGTCTATCGGAAATGTGGCTTTGGATTATCTTGCAGTTGGATTGGATCCAAGTAAATCAACTATCTTTATTCAAAGCCAGATTCCAGAGTTGGCTGAGTTGTCCATGTATTATATGAATCTAGTTTCATTAGCACGTTTGGAGCGCAATCCAACTGTCAAGACAGAAATTGCTCAGAAAGGATTTGGAGAAAGCATTCCGACAGGATTCTTGGTCTATCCAATCGCTCAAGCAGCTGACATCACTGCTTTTAAGGCTAATTATGTTCCTGTTGGGACAGATCAGAAACCAATGATTGAGCAAACTCGTGAAATTGTTCGTTCTTTTAACAATGCATATAACTGTGATGTATTGGTAGAACCGGAAGGTATTTATCCAGAAAATGAGAGAGCGGGTCGTTTGCCTGGTTTAGATGGAAATGCTAAAATGTCTAAATCACTCAATAATGGTATTTATTTAGCTGATGATGCGGATACTTTGCGTAAAAAAGTAATGAGTATGTATACAGATCCAGATCATATCCGCGTTGAGGATCCAGGTAAAATTGAAGGAAATATGGTTTTCCATTATCTAGATGTTTTTGGTCGTCCAGAAGATGCTCAAGAAATTACTGACATGAAAGAACATTATCAACGAGGTGGTCTTGGTGATGTGAAGACCAAGCGTTATCTACTTGAAATATTAGAACGTGAACTGGGTCCTATTCGTGAGCGCCGTATTGAATTTGCTAAGGATATGGGAGAAGTTTATAATATGCTTCAAAAAGGTAGTGAAAGAGCGCGTGAAGTTGCGGGTCAAACCCTATCTGAGGTTAAAGGGGCAATGGGACTTCAGTACTTTAACTAAGTTTATTTTACAAGAAACTATCATTTCTATCTCAAAGAAAAGATAGTTTTTTATTTACCCCTGTAACATTTGACAAATTTTTATAGAATGGTATGATAGATACAATATAAAAAGAGTCAAGCTCAAAAAGAAAGAAAAGAGGAAACTTCGAATGTCTAATTGGGACACTAAATTTTTGAAAAAAGGTTTTACCTTTGATGATGTATTGCTTATTCCAGCTGAAAGTCATGTGTTGCCTAACGATGCAGATTTAACAACTAAATTGGCAGATAATTTGACTTTAAATATCCCAATTATTACCGCTGCCATGGACACAGTTACAGAGAGTCAAATGGCCATTGCTATTGCTCGTGCAGGCGGTCTCGGAGTTATCCATAAAAACATGTCAATTGCTCAACAAGCAGAAGAGGTTCGTAAGGTAAAACGTTCTGAAAATGGAGTTATTATTGATCCATTCTTCTTGACGCCTGAACATACAATTGCTGAAGCTGACGAGCTTATGGGACGTTACCGTATCAGTGGTGTTCCAGTTGTTGAAACACTTGAAAATCGTAAATTGGTTGGTATTTTGACAAACCGAGATCTTCGTTTTATTTCAGACTATAACCAACCAATCTCAAATCATATGACTAGTGAAAATCTTGTTACTGCTCCTGTGGGTACAGATCTTGCAACAGCTGAGAGTATTCTTCAAGAGCACCGTATTGAAAAACTTCCTTTGGTAGATGAAGAAGGTCGTCTTTCTGGCTTGATTACTATCAAAGATATTGAAAAAGTTATTGAGTTTCCAAATGCCGCTAAAGATGAGTTTGGTCGTCTTCTAGTTGCAGGTGCAGTAGGTGTTACTTCAGATACATTTGAACGTGCAGAGGCTCTTTTTGAGGCAGGAGCGGATGCGATTGTTATTGATACTGCACATGGTCATTCTGCAGGTGTCTTACGTAAAATTGCTGAGATTCGTGCTCATTTCCCAGATCGTACTTTGATTGCTGGAAATATTGCTACTGCTGAAGGTGCACGTGCCCTCTATGAAGCAGGTGTAGACGTTGTCAAGGTTGGTATTGGACCAGGTTCTATCTGTACTACTCGTGTGATTGCTGGTGTTGGTGTTCCACAAGTAACAGCTATCTACGATGCTGCAGCTGTTGCGCGTGAATATGGTAAAACGATCATTGCTGACGGTGGAATCAAGTATTCTGGAGATATTGTAAAAGCCCTTGCTGCAGGTGGAAATGCTGTTATGCTTGGATCAATGTTTGCTGGAACAGACGAAGCACCAGGTGAAACTGAAATCTTCCAAGGGCGTAAATTCAAGACTTACCGTGGTATGGGATCAATCGCAGCAATGAAGAAAGGTTCAAGCGATCGTTACTTCCAAGGTTCTGTCAATGAAGCAAACAAACTTGTTCCAGAAGGAATTGAAGGTCGTGTTGCTTATAAAGGTGCGGCAGCTGATATTGTCTTCCAAATGATTGGAGGTATTCGCTCTGGTATGGGTTACTGTGGTGCAGCTAACCTTAAAGAACTACACGATAATGCTCAATTTATTGAAATGTCTGGTGCTGGTTTGAAAGAAAGCCACCCTCATGACGTACAAATTACTAATGAGGCACCAAATTATTCTATGTAAAAAACAATGAAAAGAACTCCCGTGGAAATAGGAGTTCTTTTACAATGTTGTCAATTATAATTTACAGAAACTTTACCATCCTGAATAGTGAAGATACTTAGATTTTCTGGCAGATTTTGAAGATGGTCTAAGCTTGTTGTTGTGATAAAAGTTTGGATTGAATGAGAAATCGTTTCTAATAATTTTAGTTGTCTAGTGTTGTCAAGTTCGCTCATGACATCGTCAAGCAGTAATATTGGAGATTCTGTAGTAACGCTTTCCATTAATTCGATTTCTGCTAATTTTATCGAGAGGACGAGACTGCGATGTTGACCTTGACTTCCAAAACTAGCATCCATCCCATTTATATAAAAAGAAATGTCATCTCGATGAGGACCGACACCAGTATTCTTTTTAAATAAATCTCTGGATCTACTTTTTTCTAAAGCAATTTTGAAAGATTCGGATAAGTTTTGATTGTCAGTTATATTGACAGAAGATTGATAGGATATTGACAACTCTTCAATCTGATTAGAGAGTTCAAAATGTTTCTTACGCCCAAATGATTCTAGTTTTTTTATGAAATCTAAGCGGTGATTCATTACACGACATCCATAATCAACTAGCTGATCATCCAACACTGAAAGGAAGGTTTCATCTATTGTTTGAGCTGATTTTAGATAGGTATTTCTTTGCTTAAGAATATGGTTATAATTGGTTAAATCTGATAAATAGATTGGCTTAATTTGTCCAAGCTCCATATCAATGAATTTTCGTCGAACTGAAGGTGCTCCTTTAATTAGTTGTAAATCTTCAGGAGCAAATAAGACAACATTCATGTGTCCTACGTAATCTGAAAGTCGTGCCTGTTTTAAGTGATTCACTTTTGTCACACGTCCTTTTTGTGTTAGTTCGATTTCGAGAGGAATGGATCCAGTTTTTTTCTGAACAAGACCTGAAAGGTGAAGTTGTTCCTCATTAAAATGAATGAGATTTTTATCTGTTCGAGTTCGATGACTACGTGTTAAGGCTAAAAAATAGATAGCCTCTAACATATTTGTTTTTCCTTGTGCATTGCGTCCTAAAAAGACATTTAATTTAGGATTAAAGTCTATTTTCGTCTCTTTGTAGTTACGAAAAGTCTTGAGAGATAGGTGTTGTAGCCACATGATTATCTACCAGGGAATCGCGGAGCTTGTTTGCTTTTGGGTGATGAAGTAGGTTTTGATTTATCTTTTTTTACACCCTTATTCATCTCCTTAACAAGTTTAGCAATTCGTTCTTTTTCAACTTTATCAGCTTGGTATTCCTCTTGCTCATCAGACGTAGGTTGTGTCAACAAGATGTCAATATTCATGTCAGGGATGTCAACTTTATCACCAATACGAAGTTTTTTACCACGACGACTCTCTAATTCCCCATTAAAGTAAACAGAATGTTCAGAGAGAAATGATTTGATAGCTCCTCCACTATGTGTAATTCCAAGTTCTTTGAGTAGTGCTTGGAGGGTAATAAATTCTTCAAATAATTTGTATTCCATAATCCACCTCAATCTTTGGTATTATACCATATTTTCCTAAAAATAGTGAGAGAAACAAGGAGTAATGTAAGCGATTTTTATTTCAAAAGTGTTACAGAGAACAAGAAAATTTCAGGTTTTCGTGATATAATAGAAGTCTGTATATAAGGAGGTAAATCATGGAGTTAGTGCATGGAATTTCAACACATTTTATCCAATCAAAAAAGTTTAAAACGAACAAAATCGCCGTGCGTTTTACCGCTCCATTATCCCTCGATACGATTGCAGGTCGCATGTTGAGTGCGAGTATGCTAGAGACTGCTAATCAGATGTATCCCACTTCTCAAGATTTGAGAAGACATTTAGCCAGTCTATACGGTACAGATATGTCAACCAATTGTTTCAGAAGAGGGAAAAGTCATATTGTAGAATTGACATTTACCTATGTTCGTGATGAGTTTTTAAGTAGGAAAAATGTTCTAACTGCTCAGGTTTTGGAACTAGTAAAAGAAACTCTTTTTTCCCCCGTAGTAGTTGATAATGGATTTGATCCTGCCTTATTTGAAATTGAGAAAAAACAATTGCTAGCAAGTTTAGCAGCTGATATGGATGATTCTTTTTATTTTGCACATAAAGAATTAGACAAAATATTTTTTCATGACGAACGTCTCCAATTGGAATATAGTGATTTACGAAATCGTATTTTAGCTGAAACTCCACAGAGTTCTTATTCTTGTTTCCAAGAATTTTTGGCCAATGATCGAATAGATTTCTTTTTCTTAGGTGATTTTAATGAGATTGAAATTCAAAATGTATTAGAATCATTTGGTTTTAAAGGTCGAGAAGGAGATGTGAAGGTTCAGTATTGTCAACCTTATTCCAATATCCTGCAGGAAGGTATGGTTCGGAAAAATGTGGGACAATCCATTTTGGAATTAGGTTATCATTGTCCTTCTGAATACGGTGATGAGCAACATTTACCCATGATTGTAATGAATGGTTTACTTGGTGGATTTGCTCACTCTAAACTATTTACAAATGTCCGTGAAAATGCTGGATTGGCTTATACTATTTCAAGTCAGCTCGATTTGTTTAGTGGATTCTTGAGGATGTACGCTGGTATCAATCGAGAAAATCGGAACCATGCTCGTAAAATGATGAATAATCAACTGCTTGATTTAAAAAAAGGTTATTTTACAGAGCTTGAGCTAGAGCAGACCAAGGAAATGATTCGTCGGTCTTTGTTGCTTTCTCAAGATAATCAATTTTCATTGATTGAACGTGCTTATCAAAATGCCTTACTTGGAAAATCTTCAGCAGACTTTAAAGGTTGGATTGCAAAATTCGAGCAAGTTGACAAAGATGCTATTTGTAGAGCAGCTAGTAATGTGAAATTACAAGCAATTTACTTTATGGAAGGAATAGAATGACAAAGGTTGTTTTTGAAGAAAAGTACTATCCAGCTGTAAAAGAAAAGGTTTATCGAACTCGTTTGTCCAACGGATTGACAGTTGCTCTTTTGCCTAAAAAGGAATTTAAAGAGGTTTACGGGAGTGTAACTGTACAGTTTGGTTCGGTAGATACGCTTGTCACAGAAGTTGACGGAGATGTAAAACAATATCCTGCGGGAATTGCTCATTTTCTTGAACATAAATTATTTGAAAGAGAAGATTCTAGTGATTTGATGTCGGCTTTTACGAGTCTAGGTGCGGATAGCAATGCCTTTACAAGCTTTACAAAAACAAGTTATCTTTTTTCGGCAACGGATCATTTTTTAGAAAATTTAGATTTACTTGATGAATTGGTAACATCAGCACACTTTACTGAAGATTCCATTTTAAGAGAGCAGGATATTATCCAGCAAGAACGAGAAATGTATCAAGATGATCCAGATTCATGTTTATTCTTTTCAACTTTAGCGAATTTATATCCTGCCACACCTTTAGCAACTGATATAGTTGGCAGTGAGGAGTCCATTTCCAAAATTAATCTAACTAATTTGCAAGAAAATTTTACAAGGTTTTACAAACCTGTAAACATGTCTCTGTTTTTAGTTGGCAATTTTGATGTGGATCAAGTACAGGACTATTTTGAAAGAAAAGAACTAGAAGATTTAGATGTTCAGGAAGTAGCAAGAGAAAAGTTTGTTTTACAAGATGTAAAGCAAACAGACAGTATGAGAATGGAAGTGTCTTCTCCAAAACTAGCGATTGGTATTAGAGGTAAACAAGATGTTGCTGAGGATGATTGCTATCGACATCATATTTTATTAAAATTATTGTTTACAATGATGTTTGGTTGGACCTCGGATCGTTTTCAGAAATTATATGAATCAGGTAAAATTGATGCGTCCTTATCTCTTGAAGTTGAAGTAACAAGTCGCTTTCATTTTATTATGTTGACAATGGATACAAAAGAGCCAGTTGCTTTATCTCATCAGTTTAAAAAGGCTATTCGTAATTTCACAAAGGATTTAGATATTACAGAGGATCATTTAGATATTATCAAAAGAGAGATGTTTGGAGAATTTTTCAGTAGCATGAACTCTCTTGAATTTATTGCAACGCAATATGATGCTTTTGGACAAGGTGAGACAATCTTTGATTTGCCGAAAATTTTACAGGAAATTACTGTAGAGGATGTCCTTGATGCTGGACACCATTTAATAGATGATGGTGACATAGTTGATTTTACAATATTTCCATCATAGTAACCTATCATAATCGACACTAGAAAGAAGGAATGACAAGTATGAGGAAAAAAACAATTGGTGAGGTTTTACGTTTAGCTAGAACCAACCAAGGGTTAACTTTAGAAGAATTACACAAAAAAACAGAAATTCAGTTGGATATGTTGGAGGCAATGGAAGCTGATGATTTTGATCAACTTCCTAGTCCATTTTATACTCGTTCTTTTTTGAGAAAGTATGCGTGGGCAGTTGAACTTGATGAGCGAATTATCTTGGATGCTTATGATTCTGGGAGCATGATTACTTATGAGGAAGTAGATGTTGATGAAGAGGAGTTGACAGGCAGGAGACGTTCAAGTAAGAAAAATAAGACATCATTTTTACCTTTATTTTATTTTATACTTTTTGCACTATCGATTGTAATTTTTGTGACTTATTATGTTTGGAATTATCTCCAGACTCAACCTGAGCGTTCATCTGCGTCTAGTTATAGTGTGGTCCAAGCAACAAGCTCGACTAGTTCTGTAACTCCGTCTTCAAGCAGTAGCTCATCTAGTAGTTCTTCGAATATGGAACCAGCTATAAGTGTATCAGGTGAAGGAAATAGAGTAGAAGTTGCTTATAAAACGAGCAAGGAAACTGCAAAATTGCAATTATCAGTCTCAGATGCTAGAAGTTGGGTTAGTGTTTCAGAAAGTGAGCTTGAGGGTGGCGTGACCTTATCACCGGATAATAAAAGTGCGGAAACAAGCGTTTCAACTAAAAATCCTGTGACCATTACTTTAGGTGTTGTCAAAGGTGTCGCTTTAACAGTAGATAATCAGACTGTTGACTTATCGAAATTAACAGCTCAGACTGGAAAAATCACTGTAACCTTTACTAAAAATTAAGGAAAAACGAATGAAAAAAGAACAAATTCCAAATCTTTTAACGATAGGTCGAATTCTCTTTATACCTATTTTTATCTTTATTTTAACAGTAGGAAATTCGATAGAGAGTCATATGGTAGCAGCTATTATCTTTGCTGTTGCTAGTATTACAGACTATTTAGATGGATATTTAGCTCGTAAATGGAATGTGGTTAGTAATTTTGGTAAATTTGCAGATCCTATGGCGGATAAGCTACTAGTTATGTCGGCTTTTATTATGCTGATTGAGTTAGGAATGGCTCCGGCTTGGATTGTTGCAGTGATTATCTGTCGTGAGTTGGCTGTGACAGGTTTGAGGCTTTTACTGGTTGAAACTGGTGGAACGGTTTTAGCAGCAGCCATGCCTGGAAAAATTAAAACTTTCAGTCAGATGTTTGCGATTATTTTCTTGCTATTACATTGGACTTTGATTGGTCAAGTTCTACTTTATGTAGCCTTGTTTTTCACTATCTACTCTGGCTATGATTATTTCAAGGGTAGTGCCTATGTATTTAAAGGGACATTTGGTTCGAAATGAAATCAGTAATTGATGTAAAAAATCTTTCTTTTCGCTATAAGGAAAGTCAGGAATATTACGATGTGAAGGATATTACGTTTCACGTGAAACGTGGAGAATGGCTTTCGATTGTAGGTCATAATGGTAGTGGTAAATCAACGACGGTTCGCTTAATTGATGGCTTACTGGAAGCAGAATCCGGAGAGATTGTAATTGATGGCCAACGGCTGACTGAGGAAAATGTTTGGAATATACGTCGTCAAATCGGTATGGTTTTTCAAAATCCAGACAATCAATTTGTTGGAGCGACTGTTGAAGATGATGTTGCCTTTGGTTTGGAAAATCAGGGACTTTCTCGTCAAGAAATGAAAAAGAGAGTGGAAGAAGCTCTGGATTTGGTTGGCATGTTGGACTTTAAAAAGAGAGAGCCAGCGCGTCTATCAGGTGGCCAAAAGCAACGTGTGGCTATTGCAGGTGTTGTAGCCCTAAGACCAGCTATTTTAATCTTAGATGAAGCAACGAGTATGTTGGATCCTGAGGGACGTAGAGAACTGATTGAGACAGTAAAAGGAATTCGGAAAGACTATGATATGACGGTCATTTCCATTACACATGATTTGGAAGAAGTTGCCATGAGTGATCGTGTGTTGATCATGAAAAAAGGGTCAATTGAATCAACTAGTAGTCCAAGGGAGCTTTTCTCTCGAAATGATTTGGATCAAATTGGATTAGACGATCCTTTTGCTAATCAATTAAAACATTCTTTGAGCCAGAATGGCTATGATTTGCCTGAAAATTATTTGACAGAAAGTGAGCTAGAAGATAAGCTATGGGAATTGCTCTAGAAAATGTGAGTTTTACGTATCAAGAAGGGACTCCCTTAGCGTCAACAGCTTTGTCAGATGTTTCTTTGAAGATTGAAGATGGTTCTTATACGGCCTTAATTGGCCACACAGGTAGTGGTAAATCAACTATTTTACAACTATTAGATGGTTTATTGGTGCCAAGCCAAGGGAGTGTGCGGGTTTTTGATACCTTAATCACCTCGACTTCTAAAAATAAAGATATTCGTCAAATTAGAAAACAGGTTGGCTTGGTATTTCAGTTTGCTGAAAATCAGATTTTTGAAGAAACGGTTTTGAAGGATGTTGCTTTTGGACCGCAAAATTTTGGAGTTTCTGAAGAAGATGCGGAGCAGATTGCGCGTGAGAAACTGGCTCTGGTTGGAATTGATGAATCACTTTTTGATCGTAGTCCGTTTGAGCTATCAGGTGGACAAATGAGACGTGTCGCCATTGCAGGCATACTTGCCATGGAACCAGCTATATTAGTCTTAGATGAACCCACAGCAGGCCTAGATCCCCTGGGAAGAAAAGAGCTGATGAATTTGTTCAAAAAACTCCACCAGTCAGGGATGACCATTGTCTTGGTAACGCATTTGATGGATGATGTTGCTGAATATGCGAACCAGGTATATGTGATGGAAAAGGGACGTTTAGTTAAGTTTGGTAAACCTAGTGATGTCTTTCAAGATGTTGTTTTTATGGAAGAAGTTCAGTTGGGAGTACCTAAAATTACAGCTTTTTGTAAACGATTGGCTGATAGAGGCGTGTCATTTAAACGATTACCGATTAAGATAGAGGAGTTCAAGGAGTCGCTAAATGGATAGTATGATTTTGGGGCGTTATATCCCAGGGGATTCGATAGTTCACCGATTGGATCCACGCAGCAAATTACTGGCTATGATGCTACTGATTTTGATCGTTTTTTGGGCTAATAATCCCTTGACGAATCTGATTCTTTTTATAGCGACAGGGATCTTTATTGCCTTGTCAGGAGTATCTCTTTCATTTTTTATTCAGGGCTTGAAGTCTATGTTTTTCTTGATTGCCTTCACAACTATTTTTCAACTGTTTTTCATTTCTAATGGGAATGTTTTATTTGAGTTTTCGTTTGTGAGAATCACGGATTATGCTTTGCAACAAGCTGGAATTATCTTTTGTCGCTTTGTATTGATTATTTTCTTTTCTACTTTGTTAACCTTAACGACCATGCCCTTAAGTTTGGCATCAGCTGTCGAAGCTCTATTAGCACCTTTAAAGAGTATGAAAGTTCCAGTTCATGAAATTGGATTGATGCTGTCTATGAGTTTGCGTTTTGTCCCAACCTTGATGGATGATACGACGCGGATTATGAATGCACAGAAAGCGCGTGGAGTGGATTTTGGAGAAGGAAGTATTGTTCAAAAGGTGAAGGCTATGATTCCCATTTTGATTCCTCTTTTTGCGACAAGTTTAAAACGTGCGGATTCCTTGGCTATCGCAATGGAAGCGCGTGGTTATCAGGGTGGAAAAGGCAGAAGTCAATATCGACAATTGAAATGGACTCGAAAGGATACGCTGACCATTCTTGTTATTATCATACTTGGTTGTTGCTTATTTTTCTTAAAATCTTAGTAGCTTTCAGGAATTGATAAAAAGTTACTGTAACAGTTTTTGATATAAAGGTAGGGATATGAACCGTTTTAAAAAATCAAAATATGTCATTATTGTTTTTGTCACTGTTCTGCTTGTGTCAGCTCTCTTAGCGACGACTTATTCAAGTACAATTGTGACAAGATTAGGAGATGGAATCTCAGTGGTTGATAGGGTTGTGCAAAAACCTTTTCAGTGGTTTGATTCTGTCAAATCAGATTTGGCTCATTTGACACGCACTTATAATGAAAATGAAAGTTTGAAGAAACAGATTTACCAATTAGAAGTTAAATCAAATGAGGCGGAAAGTTTAAAGATGGAAAATGAACAACTGCGCCAATTGCTTGATATGAAGTCCAAATTGCAAGCTACAAAGACTTTGGCAGCAGATGTTATTATGCGATCTCCGGTATCTTGGAAGCAGGAGTTGACCTTAGATGCAGGCAAATCAAAAGGGGCTTCTGAGAATATGTTAGCAATTGCAAATGGTGGCTTGATTGGGAGTGTCTCAAAAGTAGAGGAGAACTCTACCATGGTCAACCTTCTGACAAATACGGAAAATGCTGATAAGATTTCTGTTAAAATTCAACATGGTTCTACTACAATTTATGGAATTATTGTTGGCTATGACAAGGAAAATGAAGTTCTAAAAATTAGTCAATTAAATAGTAGTAGCGATATTAGTGCAGGAGATAAGGTGACCACTGGTGGATTAGGAAACTTTAACGTTGCTGATATTCCTGTTGGTGAAGTGGTTGCCACAACGCATAGTACGGACTACTTGACACGAGAAGTAACTGTTAAATTAAGTGCAGATACTCATAATGTGAGTGTGATAGAATTAGTGGGGAATTCATAATGAGACAGTTGAAGCGAGTTGGAGTATTTTTATTGCTTCCTTTCTTTGTTCTAATTGATGCCCATATTAGCCAGCTTTTGGGCTCATTTTTTCCCCATGTACAGTTAGCCAGTCATTTTCTATTTTTGTTTCTCTTATTTGAGACGATTGAAGTATCAGAGTATTTCTATTTAGCTTATTGTTTTGTAGTGGGTTTGGTTTATGACATTTACTTTTTCCACTTGATAGGGATTGCGACTTTGTTGTTCGTCTTGTTGGGAGTATTTCTCCATAAATTTAATAGTGTTATTTTATTGAATCGTTGGACGAGAATGTTGGCAATTATTGTCATGACTTTTCTATTTGAGATGGGAGCTTATATACTTGCATTAGTGGTAGGTTTAACTGTGGATAGTATGTCTTTATTTATAGTCTATAGTTTAGTACCATCAATGATTTTGAACCTTATATGGATGATTATCTTTCAGTTTATTTTTGAAAAATTTTACCTATAAGAAAGAAATAAAAATGTAACAAAGGCGTAATATTCATTAGGCCTTTTTTTGGTATACTAGTAGTGTCTTTAAAAGAAGGAGTATCTACGAAATATGAAGAAAAAAATCTTAGCGTCACTTTTACTAAGTACAGTAATGGTTTCTCAAGTAGCTGTTTTAACAACTGCGCATGCAGAAACGACTGATGACAAAATTGCTGCTCAAGATAATAAAATTAGTAACTTAACAGCACAACAACAAGAAGCCCAAAAACAAGTTGATCAAATTCAGGAGCAAGTATCTGCTATTCAAACAGAGCAATCAAACTTGCAATCTGAAAATGATAGACTACAAGCAGAATCTAAAAAGCTTGAGGGTGAAATTACAGAACTTTCTAAGAATATTGTATCTCGTAATGATTCGTTGCAAAAACAAGCTCGTAGTGCTCAAACAAATGGAGCTGCAACAAATTATATCAATACAATTGTGAACTCAAAATCAATTACAGAAGCTATTTCACGTGTTGCTGCAATGAGTGAAATAGTATCTGCAAACAACAAGATGTTGGAACAACAAAAAGCAGATAAAAAAGCTATTTCTGAAAAACAAGTAGCAAACAATGATGCAATTAATACAGTTATTGCAAATCAGCAAAAACTAGCTGATGATGCTCAATCATTAACTACAAAACAAGCTGAGTTGAAAGCTGCAGAATTGAATCTTGCTGCTGAAAAGGCTACAGCAGAGGATGAAAAAGCAAGTTTACTTGAGAAAAAAGCTGCAGCGGAGGCAGAAGCTAAAGCAGCTGCAGAAGCAGAAGCAGCTTACAAAGCTAAACAAGCAAGTCAACAACAAACAGTAGTTGCTTCTGGTAATACAACTTTTACATCAGAGGTTCAAGCAGTATCAACTACTTCTTCATCTAGTTCATCTGAATCATCTTCAAGCAGTGCTTCAACAGAATCAACAAGTTATACTCCTGCACCAGTAAAACATCGTCCAACATACAGTACAAATGCTTCAAGTTATCCAGTTGGTGAGTGTACATGGGGAGCTAAGACATTGGCACCTTGGGCTGGAGACTACTGGGGTAATGGAGCACAGTGGGCTACAAGTGCAGCTGCAGCAGGATTCCGTACAGGATCTACACCTCAAGTTGGTGCCATTGCATGTTGGAATGATGGTGGATATGGACATGTAGCCGTGGTTACAGCTGTTTCATCATCAACAAGTATCCAAGTGTCTGAATCAAACTATGGTGGAAATCGTACACTCGGAAATAAACGTGGATGGTTCAATCCAACTACAACTTCAGAAGGTTTTGTAACATATATCTATCCAAACTAATGAATGAAAAGAAGAGACTCAATTGGAGTCTCTTTTATGATTTATATAGTTAACTTACTTTAAAAATCTACTAAAATATCTTGAAAATATTGAAAAAGTATGGTAGAATGAAACTTGTCGTGTGAACGATAATACTCATTCTTGATGAATTGTGAAACAGTTGCCCTTGGGTCGTTTTGCGAGTTGAAGTCAAGAAGAGGAAAAAAACAAAAAGGAGAAATACTCATGGCAGTAATTTCAATGAAACAACTTCTTGAGGCTGGTGTACACTTTGGTCACCAAACTCGTCGCTGGAACCCTAAGATGGCTAAGTACATCTTCACTGAGCGTAACGGAATCCACGTTATCGACTTACAACAAACTGTAAAATACGCTGACCAAGCTTACGATTTCATGCGTGATGCAGCAGCTAATGATGCAGTTGTATTGTTCGTTGGTACTAAGAAACAGGCAGCTGATGCAGTTGCTGAAGAAGCAGTACGTTCAGGTCAATACTTCATCAACCACCGTTGGTTGGGTGGAACTCTTACAAACTGGGGAACAATCCAAAAACGTATTGCTCGTTTGAAAGAAATCAAACGTATGGAAGAAGATGGGACTTTCGAAGTTCTTCCTAAGAAAGAAGTTGCACTTCTTAACAAACAACGTGCACGTCTTGAAAAATTCTTGGGTGGTATCGAAGATATGCCTCGTATTCCAGATGTGATGTACGTAGTTGACCCACATAAAGAGCAAATCGCTGTTAAAGAAGCTAAAAAATTGGGAATCCCAGTTGTAGCGATGGTCGACACAAATACAGATCCAGATGATATCGATGTAATCATCCCTGCTAACGATGACGCTATCCGCGCTGTTAAATTGATCACAGCTAAATTGGCTGACGCTATCATCGAAGGACGTCAAGGTGAAGATGCAGCAGCAGTTGAAGCAGAATTTGCAGCTTCAGAAGCTCAAGCAGATTCAATCGAAGAAATCGTTGAAGTTGTAGAAGGCGACAACGCTTAATTTATATAAATAGTAATTACCTAGGAGGGCGGGGCTTAGCCCGGCTCTCCTATTTTTAAAAATATAGGAGAATCAAAATGGCAGAAATTACAGCTAAACTTGTAAAAGAGTTGCGTGAAAAATCTGGTGCCGGAGTTATGGACGCTAAAAAAGCGCTTGTAGAAACAGACGGTGACATCGAAAAAGCGATTGAATTGCTTCGTGAAAAAGGTATGGCTAAGGCAGCTAAGAAAGCTGACCGTGTTGCTGCAGAAGGTTTGACTGGTGTTTATGTTAACGGTAATGTTGCAGCAGTTATTGAAGTAAACGCTGAAACTGACTTCGTTGCGAAAAATGCTCAATTCGTTGAATTGGTAAATACTACAGCTAAAGTTATTGCTGAAGGAAAACCTGCTAACAATGAAGAAGCTCTTGCTTTGACAATGCCTTCAGGTGAAACTCTTGAATCTGCATACGTATCTGCAACAGCAACTATCGGAGAAAAAATCTCATTCCGTCGCTTTGCATTGATTGAAAAAACAGACGCACAACACTTTGGAGCATACCAACATAACGGTGGACGTATCGGTGTTATTTCAGTTGTTGAAGGTGGAGACGAAGCACTTGCTAAACAATTGTCAATGCACATCGCAGCGATGAAACCAACAGTTCTTTCTTACAAAGAATTGGATGAGCAATTCGTTAAAGATGAGTTGGCACAATTGAACCACGTTATCGACCAAGATAACGAAAGCCGTGCAATGGTTAACAAACCAGCTCTTCCACACTTGAAGTATGGATCAAAATCTCAATTGACTGATGAAGTGATTGCTCAAGCTGAAGCTGACATCAAAGCTGAGTTGGCTGCAGAAGGTAAACCAGAAAAAATCTGGGACAAAATCATCCCAGGTAAAATGGATCGCTTCATGCTTGACAACACTAAAGTTGACCAAGCTTACACACTTCTTGCACAAGTATACATCATGGATGACAGCAAGACAGTTGAAGCATACCTTGAATCAGTTAACGCTTCAGTAGTTGAGTTCGCTCGCTTTGAAGTTGGTGAAGGTATCGAGAAAGCTGCAAACGACTTTGAAGCTGAAGTTGCAGCTACAATGGCAGCAGCCTTGAATAACTAATAATAAAAAGGAAGCCAAATTGCTTCCTTTTTTCTATGCAGTCGATTTTTATAGGGAGATGTTCCTATTTTTAAGGTATAAATAAAAAGCCCTATAATAAGGGCTAAGTGTATTTAGGAGACTACACTTCAAATTCATAGAGTGCTGTAGAGAGATAACGTTCACCGTTATCTGGTGCTAGAGCAAGAACTTTTTTACCTGTACCTAATTTCTTGGCAACCTCGATGGCTCCGTAGATAGCTGCAGCTGAAGAAATACCAACAAGGAATCCTTCTTTTCCACCAATCTCACGGCCGAGTGCTAGTGCATCGTCTGATGTTACACGAACAATACCATCATAGGCATTTGTATCAAGTGTATCAGGAATAAATCCAGCTGAGATACCTTGAATTTTGTGTGGTCCAGGTTTTTCACCAGATAGAATAGCAGATTCGTCTGCCTCTACTGCAAAAACTTGAATGTTAGAATTTGCTGATTTGAGTGCATGAGAAACACCAGAAATCGTTCCACCGGTACCCACTCCAGCAACAAAGGCATCTAGTCCATCTTTACCGAAAGCAGCTAGTATTTCAGCTCCTGTTGTTCTTTCGTGTACTTCTGGATTAGCTGGATTGTCAAATTGAAGAGGAAGGAAACCATCACGTTCAGCAGCGATTTCTTGAGCTTTAGCAATAGCGCCTTTCATTCCCTCACTACCAGGAGTTAGGACGAGTTCAGCACCATAAGCTTGGATAATCTTACGTCGTTCTACACTCATAGTTTCAGGCATAACGATGACGACTTTATACCCTTTAGCAGCACCTACCCATGAAAGTCCAATACCAGTGTTTCCACTTGTTGCTTCAACAATTGTAGAACCTGGTTTCAGAATACCGTCTTGTTCAGCTTTTTCAATCATGCTAAGAGCAATACGATCTTTTACAGAAGAACCAGGGTTGAATGCTTCAAGCTTTACATAGACGTCCGCAGCCCCTTCTGGCACGATGTTGTTGAGTTTAACAATCGGAGTTTGACCGATTAATTCAGTAATGTTGTTATAAATAGACATATGAATACCTCTTTGTATAAGATATTTCTAGTATAACGCTATCTATACCATTTGTAAAATATAGAAATCCTATCGAAGTGATAGGATTTTTTTATATCACAGGTCTAAGCCGTTAATTTTCAAGCGATTGTGATAAGCTAATTCTAATAAATAGGTGTAAAGTGGAATGATATCCGTTTTCTTTTTGAATTGCTTCATTTTCTAGTAGGTCTTGTCAAACATCTTTTTATTTTGTTAATTGAAGTAGCGGTGAGAATGTCAGTGAAACACGGCATTATCCATTGTTTACACTAAGTTTACAGGAATTTCAACTTCGCGTAAACCTTGGTCAGTTAAAGTGACCTTTCCATTAAAAAACTCTACAAGTGCAGCTTTAATAGTTTCTTTTTCTTCTTTATCAACATAAATCATCGTATCGACTTGATCTGTAAAGTTTGTATCCAGTTCCATGAGATTATATTCCTTAAGGAAGTTACTGTACTCTTGGTACTGAGCGTAAGACATTTGAATAGCAATGCCAGCCTGTTCCTTTATTTCAATGATGCCAATTTCTTTGACAGCTAAGGCAACACTGCCAGCGTAAGCACGAATCAATCCTCCAGCGCCTAGTTTAATGCCACCAAAGTAGCGTGTCACTACCACACAGACATTAGTAAGATTGTGATTTTCTAGTACCCCAAGCATGGGAACGCCAGCAGTCCCACTGGGCTCACCATCATCACTTGTCCGTTTGATTCCACTACGTTCCCCAATAATGAAGGCAGAGCAGTTATGAGTAGCTTTGTAGTGCTCTTTCTTGATGGCAGTAATGAAGTCACGAGCCTCTTCTTCGCTATAAACACGCTTGGCATGACAGATAAAGCGGGATTTTTTGATTTCTTCTTGGACTTGTCCGTCCTCTTTAATTGTTCTAAATTCCATGATTTAATTGTACTAAAAAATCATTTAAAGCGCTAGGTTTTTACGAATAAAGAAGTATGAAAGTAAATCCAAATTATCTCGGTCGCTTGTTTACTGAGAATGAATTAACAGAAGAGGAACGTCAGTTGGCGGAGAAACTTCCAGCAATGAGAAAGGAGAAAGGGAAACTTTTCTGTCAACGTTGTAATAGTACTATTCTAGAAGAATGGTATTTGCCCATCGGTACTTACTATTGTAGGGAGTGTTTACTGATGAAGCGAGTCAGGAGTGATCAATCTTTATACTATTTCCCACAGGAGGATTTTCCGAAGCAAGATGTTCTTAAATGGCGTGGTCAATTAACCCCTTTTCAAGATAAGGTATCACAGGGACTGCTTCAAGCGGTAGACAAGCAAGAGCCAAGCTTGGTTCACGCTGTAACAGGAGCTGGAAAGACAGAAATGATTTATCAAGTAGTAGCTAAAGTGATCAATGCGGGTGGTGCAGTGTGTTTGGCCAGTCCTCGCATAGACGTTTGTTTGGAGCTGTATAAGCGCCTGCAAAAGGATTTTGCTTGTGAGATAGCCCTCCTACATGGAGAATCAGAGCCGTATTTTCGAACACCACTAGTTGTTGCGACGACCCATCAGTTATTGAAGTTTTATCAAGCTTTTGATTTACTGATAGTGGATGAAGTAGATGCCTTTCCTTATGTTGACAATCCTATGCTTTACCATGCTGTCAAGAATAGTGTAAAGGAGAATGGCTTGAGAATCTTTTTAACAGCAACTTCTACCGATGAGTTAGATAGGAAGGTTCGCATCGGAGAATTAAAACGATTGAGTTTGCCAAGACGATTTCATGGAAATCCTTTGATTATTCCTAAACCTGTCTGGTTATCCGATTTTAATCACTGTTTAGAGAAAAGTCGGTTGTCACCAAAGCTAAAGTCTTATATTGAGAAGCAGAGAAAGACAGGTTATCCGTTACTCATTTTTGCTTCAGAGATTAAGAAAGGGGAACAGTTAAAAGAAATCATACAGGAGCAATTTCCAAATGAGAAAATTGGCTTTGTATCTTCTATCACAGAAAATCGATTAGAGCAGGTACAAGCTTTTCGAGATAGAGAACTGACAATACTTATCAGTACGACGATATTGGAGCGTGGAGTTACCTTCCCTTGTGTGGATGTTTTCGTAGTGGAAGCCAACCATCGTCTGTTTACCAAGTCTAGTTTAATACAGATTGGAGGACGTGTCGGTCGGAGTATGGACAGACCGACAGGAGATTTGCTTTTCTTCCATGACGGGTTAAATGCTTCAATCAAAAAGGCAATTAAGGAAATTCAGCAGATGAATAAGGAGGCGGGGCTATGAAGTGCTTATTATGTGGGCAGACTATGAAGGCTGTTTTAACTTTTAGTAGTCTCTTACTTCTGAAGAATGATGACTCTTGTCTTTGTTCAGACTGTGACTCTACTTTTGAGAGGATTGGAGAAGAAAACTGCCCAAACTGTATGAAAACAGGTTTGTCAACAAAGTGTCAAGATTGTCAATTTTGGTGTAAAGAAGAAGTTGAAGTCAGTCATAGAGCGATTTTTACTTACAATCAAGCTATGAAGGATTTTTTCAGTCGGTATAAGTTTGATGGAGACTTCCTTTTAAGAAAAGTTTTTGCTTCAGTTTTAAGTGAGGAGTTAAAAAAGTACAAAGAGTATCAATTTGTTGTAATTCCCCTAAGTCCTGAAAGATTGCTCGAGAGGGGATTTAACCAGGTTGAAGGTTTAGTTGAAGCAGCAGAGTTCTCTTTGCAAGACTTACTAGAGAAGAGAGAAGAGCGGGCCAGTTCTTCCAAAAATCGTTCAGAACGCTTGGGGACAGAACTTCCTTTCTTTATTAAAAGGGGAGTCACTATTCCTAAAAAAATCCTACTTATAGATGACATTTATACTACTGGAACAACTATAAATCGTGTGAAGAAGCTGTTGGAAGAAGCTGGTGCTGAGGATGTAAAAACATTTTCCCTTGTAAGATGAGGAAAAAATTTGCAAAAATAAAATGAAAGCGTTATAATGAAATCAGAAAAACAAAAATGTTTAGAAAGAAGGTACTCATATGATTAAATATAGTATCCGTGGTGAAAACCTAGAAGTAACAGAAGCAATTCGTGATTATGTAGTTTCTAAACTCGAAAAGATCGAAAAGTATTTTCAAGCTGAACAAGAGTTGGATGCTCGAGTAAACTTGAAGGTGTATCGTGAAAAAACGGCTAAAGTGGAGGTGACGATTCCGCTTGGTTCAATTACTCTTCGTGCAGAAGATGTGTCTCAAGATATGTATGGTTCAATTGACCTTGTAACCGATAAAATTGAACGTCAGATTCGTAAAAATAAAACAAAAATCGAGCGTAAAAATAAAAACAAGGTAGCAACTAGTCAATTATTTACAGATGCTTTGGTGGAAGATACAAATGTTGTCCAATCTAGAGTTGTTCGTTCAAAACAAATTGATTTAAAACCAATGGATTTGGAAGAAGCTATTCTACAGATGGATTTGTTGGGACATGATTTCTTTATCTATGTGGATGTTGAAGATCAGACAACCAATGTGATTTATCGTCGTGAAGATGGCGAGATTGGCTTGTTAGAAGTTAAAGAATCTTAATTTCAATATGTGTAAAGGAAGGTTTACTAAATTGTAAACCTCCTTTTTCTTATAATTGATAGAATTACTGATTACACTTTTAAAAAGTCGCTTTTTGGTGGTTATTATGGTATAATGGGTGCCAAGAGGTTTGGAATGAAAAAATTTTATGTAAGTCCTATTTTCCCCTTAATATTAGGAATAGTGGCGTTCGGAGTGCTATCTGTGCAACTTGTTTTTGTAACGAATACACTGGTAACGCTATTTCTTTTGCTACTTATTTTGGGTTCATATAGTTTATTATTCATCCATCAGAGAGACTACTACTCAAAGAGTGAAGTAGAACAAATCCAGTATGTAAACCACCAAGCTGAAGAAAGTTTGACAACCTTGTTAGAACAGATGCCTGTCGGAGTTATTAAATTAGACTTGTCGTCAGGTGAAGTTGAATGGTTTAATCCTTATGCTGAATTGATTTTGACTAATGAAGTGGGCGAGATTGATGTTGCATTAATTCAAACAATTATCAAGGCATCGGTAGGAAATCCAGGTTCTTATGCTACCTTGGGTGAGACCCGCTATTCGGTTCATATGGACAAGGTGTCTGGAGTTCTTTACTTCTTTGATGTGTCTGGAGAATACGAAGCGACTGTTGAGTTAGTAACGAGTCGACCTGTGATTGGGGTCGTTTCCGTTGACAACTATGATGATTTAGAAGATGAAACATCGGAGTCTGATATCAGTCATATCAATAGTTTTGTAGCCAATTTTGTTTCAGAATTTGCTGGTAAACATGCCATGTTCTCCCGTCGAGTAAGTATGGATCGCTTTTATCTATTTACGGACTACACGGTGCTTGAGGGATTGATGAACGATAAATTTTCTGTTATTGATTCTTTCAGAGAAGAGTCGAAACAGAGACAGTTGCCATTGACCTTAAGTATGGGCTTTTCTTATGGTGATGGAAATCATGATGAGATAGGGAAAGTTGCATTGCTCAACTTAAACTTGGCTGAAGTACGTGGTGGCGACCAGGTGGTTGTCAAGGAGAATGACGAAACGAAAAATCCCGTTTATTTTGGTGGTGGATCTGCGGCGTCAATCAAGCGTACAAGGACACGTACGCGCGCTATGATGACAGCTATTTCAGATAAAATTAGAAGTGTAGATCAGGTTTTTGTAGTTGGTCACAAAAATCTTGATATGGATGCTTTGGGTTCTGCTGTAGGTATGCAGTTATTTGCTAGTAATGTGACAGAAAATAGTTATGCTCTTTATGATGAAAATCAGATGTCTCCGGATATTGAACGAGCTGTTTCATTCTTAGAAAAAGAAGGAGTTACGAAGTTGTTGTCTGTTAAGGATGCAATGGGGATGGTGACCAATCGTTCTTTGTTGATTCTTGTAGACCATTCAAAGACAGCCTTAACTTTATCAAAAGCTTTTTATGATTTATTTACCCAAACCATCGTCATCGACCACCACAGACGGGATCAGGATTTTCCAGATAATGCGGTTATTACTTATATCGAAAGTGGTGCAAGTAGTGCCAGTGAGTTGGTAACGGAATTGATTCAGTTCCAGAATTCTAAGAAAAATCGTTTGAGTCGTATGCAAGCAAGTGTCTTGATGGCTGGTATGATGTTGGATACTAAAAATTTCACCTCACGAGTGACTAGTCGGACATTTGATGTTGCTAGCTATCTCAGAACGAGAGGAAGTGATAGTATTGCTATCCAAGAAATTGCTGCGACAGATTTTGAAGAATATCGTGAGGTCAATGAACTGATTTTACAGGGGCGTAAATTAGGTTCAGATGTACTAATAGCAGAGGCTAAGGACTCGAAATGCTATGATACAGTTGTTATTAGTAAGGCAGCAGATGCCATGTTAGCTATGTCAGGTATTGAAGCGAGTTTTGTTCTTGCGAAGAATACACAAGGATTTATCTCTATCTCAGCTCGCAGTCGTAGTAAGCTGAATGTACAACGGATTATGGAAGAGCTGGGAGGTGGAGGCCACTTTAATTTGGCAGCAGCTCAAATTAAGGATTCAACCTTGTCAGAAGCAGGGGAAAAACTGACAGAAATTGTATTAAATGAAATAAAGGAAAAGGAGAAAGAAGAATGAAAGTAATCTTTTTAGCAGATGTTAAAGGAAAAGGTAAAAAAGGCGAAATTAAGGAAGTACCAACAGGGTATGCGCAAAACTTTCTTATCAAAAAGAGTCTAGCCAAAGAAGCGACTGCTCAAGCTGTAGGTGAACTTCGTGGTAAACAAAAATCTGAAGAAAAAGCTCATGCTGAGATGATTGCAGAAGCAAAAGCAATTAAAGCTCAACTAGAAGCAGAGGAAACTATTGTAGAATTTGTTGAAAAAGTTGGTCCAGATGGTCGTACCTTTGGTTCCATTACCAATAAGAAAATTGCAGAAGAATTGCAAAAGCAATTTGGAATTAAGATTGATAAACGTCATATCCAAGTACAAGCTCCGATTCGAGCAGTTGGTTTGATTGATGTGCCAGTGAAAATCTATCAAGATATCACAAGTGTGATCAATCTTCGTGTGAAAGAAGGGTAAATTTACACTTTCTTGACAAGATTGTAAAAGGAAGGGAAGTCTGATGGCAGAAGTAGAAGAGTTACGAGTACAACCTCAAGATATCTTAGCTGAGCAATCCGTTTTAGGGGCTATCTTTATTGACGAGAGTAAGCTTGTTTTTGTGCGAGAATATATTGAGTCTCGGGACTTTTTTAAGTATGCCCATCGTTTGATTTTCCAAGCTATGGTCGATTTATCCGATCGTGGCGATGCTATAGATGCAACAACGGTTCGTACCATTCTTGATAATCAAGGCGATTTGCAGAATATTGGTGGCTTGTCTTACCTGGTTGAGATTGTCAATTCTGTGCCAACTTCTGCTAATGCGGAGTATTATGCTAAGATTGTTGCAGAGAAGGCCATTCTACGTCGATTAATCTCCAAGTTGACAGAGTCTGTTAATCAAGCTTACGAGGCTTCGCAACCAGCTGATGAAATCATTGCTCAGGCAGAAAAAGGCCTGATTGATGTCAGCGAAAATGCTAATCGAAGTGGATTTAAGAACATTCGAGATGTGTTGAATATCAACTTTGGAAATCTGGAAGCTCGCTCGCAACAAACGACCGATATTACAGGTATTGCGACAGGCTATCGTGACTTGGATCATATGACGACTGGTCTTCATGAGGAGGAGTTGATTATCTTAGCAGCTCGTCCGGCGGTTGGTAAGACAGCCTTTGCCTTGAATATTGCTCAGAATATTGGGACTAAGTTGGACAAAACGGTTGCTATTTTTTCACTCGAAATGGGTGCGGAAAGTCTAGTGGACCGTATGTTAGCTGCAGAAGGCTTGGTGGAGTCACATTCTATCCGTACAGGTCAATTGACTGATGAGGAGTGGCAAAAATATACCATTGCTCAAGGGAATCTAGCTAATGCAAGTATCTATATCGATGATACGCCAGGAATTCGAATTACAGAGATTCGTTCTCGTTCTCGTAAACTGGCTCAAGAAACTGGAAATCTTGGATTGATTTTGATAGACTATTTGCAGCTTATCACGGGAACTGGGCGAGAAAATCGTCAACAAGAGGTTTCAGAAATTTCACGTCAGTTGAAAATTTTAGCTAAGGAACTGAAGGTTCCAGTAATCGCTCTAAGTCAGCTTTCTCGTGGTGTAGAACAACGTCAGGATAAGAGACCGGTCTTGTCTGATATTCGTGAATCTGGGTCTATTGAGCAGGACGCTGATATCGTAGCCTTTCTTTATCGCGACGACTACTATGAGCGTGGTGGTGAAGAAGAGGAAGGCATACCGAATAATAAGGTAGAAGTTATTATCGAGAAAAACCGTAGTGGAGCTCGTGGAACGGTGGAATTAATTTTCCAAAAAGAATACAATAAATTTTCAAGTATCTCAAAGAGGGAGGCATAAGATGTCAGATGCATTTACAGATGTAGCCAAGATGAAAAAAATCAAAGAAGAAATCAAGGCACATGAGGGTCAAGTCGTAGAAATGACTTTGGAGAATGGTCGTAAGCGCCAAAAAAATAGATTGGGTAAGCTAATTGAGGTTTATCCATCCCTATTTATCGTTGAATTTGGAAACGTTGAAGGAGATAAACAAGCTAATGTTTACGTTGAATCCTTTACTTACTCAGATATCCTTACAGAAAAGAATTTGATTCATTATCTTGACTAAAGTGAGAAATTTTCTCACTTTTTCTTTTTTCTCCGAATAATTTAAGTGAAGGCAATCTTCGATTTATACTCTTCGAAAATCAAATTCAAACCACGTCAGCTTCGCCTTGCCATACTCAAGTATAGCCTGCGCCTAGCTTCCTAGTTTGATCTTTAATTTTCATTGAGTACTATATTATTTTCAAGGAGGAAGAATGAAAGTTTTACCATTCAAAGTAACAGAGACAGGGTTTTCTTTTAGAAAATCAGCTAAAAAAGTTGTTCCCTTTTTAGTAGTAGGATTGATGCTAGCAGCGGGTGATAGTGCATATGCCTATTCTGGAGGAAATGGATCGATTGCGCGTGGGGATGATTATCCTGCTTATTATAAAAATGGCAGTCAGGAGATTGATAAGTGGCGGATGTATTCTCGTCAGTGTACTTCTTTTGCAGCCTTTCGTTTGAGTAATGTCAATGGTTTTGAGATTCCGGCTGCTTATGGGAATGCGAATGAATGGGGCTATCGTGCTCGTCGTGAAGGGTATCGTGTAGATAATAGACCAGCTATTGGATCTATTGCTTGGTCTACTGCAGGAACTTATGGTCATGTTGCCTGGGTATCAAATGTAATAGGAGATGAGATTGAGATTGAAGAATACAACTATGGAATAAGAGAATCTTACAACAAGCGCACCGTGAAGGCGAATACTATGACTGGTTTTATTCATTTTAAAGATTTAGCTGGTGGCAGTGTTGGGAATAGTCAATCCTCAGCTTCAACAGGGGGAACACATTATTTTAAGACTAAGTCTGCTATCAAAAATCAGCCACTATCTAGCGCAACTGTGATTGATTACTATTATCCTGGGGAGAATGTTCATTATGATCAAATTCTCGAAAAAGATGGATACAAGTGGTTGAGTTATACGGCTTATAACGGAAGTCGTCGCTATATCCAGCTAGAGGGAGTGACTTCTTCACAGAATCAATCAGGAAATAGCTCTAATTATAGCTCAAATAATGGATTGACTATTGGTTGGAAGAAAATAAATGGTAGTTGGTATCATTTCAAATCAAATGGGTCTAAATCAACAGGCTGGCTGAAAGATGGTTCTAGCTGGTATTATTTGAAATCATCTGGTGAAATGCAGACAGGATGGTTAAAGGAAAATGGTCTGTGGTATTATTTGGATAGTTCAGGTGCAATGAAAACAGGTTGGTACCAAGTCTCTGGTAAATGGTATTATTCTTACTCTTCAGGTGAGCTAGCTGTTAATACTATAGTGGACGGTTATACTGTAAATCATAACGGTGAGTGGGTTTAATTTTAAGTAATTGAATCTGAACAGGAGAGAAATCTCCTGTTTTTTTGTTTAAACTAGAGTTTTTATGAAGAGTTAAGATATCTGAATTGGATTCGAAACTATAATTTACTATAGAAAATGAAAGTGATGAAAAGAAAGAAAAAAGAAAGCTAGTAAAACATGCGTTACTTTCTTGAAGTTTTTTATAGCCTTGAAATACAACATATTAATAATAAAGTATATATAATATAACATATCTCTTGATTTCACTCAAAAAAAGGTTTATAATGTACATAAATATGATTCTCAAAAAGAGGTACACAAGATGAACAAAAAGAAAATGATTTTAACCAGTTTGGCTAGTGTAGCTGTTTTAGGTGCTACATTTGTTGCATCTCAACCGTCAGTTGTGAAAGCTGATGACAAACCTACAGCTGCTCAACCTACTGGAGAAACAAAGCCTACACCTGCGGCTGAAACACCAAAAACTGAGGTTGAAAAAGCCAAGGAAGCTGAAAAAGAAGCTAACGCTAAAGTTGATGAAGCTCAATCTAAAGTAGATAGAACAACTACTACAGCAACTGATGCAGCTACTAAACTTGAAACAGAGAAAAAAGAATCTGCTGAGGCTGATGCTGCAAAAACTAAAGCTGAAGAAGCTAAGAAAACAGCTGACGATGAATTAGCTAAAGCAAAAGAAGAATCTGCTAAAGCTGACTCTAAAGCAAAAGAAGAAGTCGCAAAAGAAGAAGCTGCTGCAAAAGAAGAAGCCGAAGCTAAAGAAGCTTTAACTGAAGCTTTGAAACAAATTCCTGATAATGAATTGCTTGACAAAAAAGCAAAAGAAGAATTATTAAAGGCTGTTGAGTCTGGTGAATTAAATGCTTCTGATATTCTTGCTGAGTTAGCAGATGATGCTGAAAAAGCACAAGATACTAATCCAACAATTAAAACAGAAACTCCTGTATCTAAGGACAAGCTTCCTGAAGAGGTGCAAGCGGGAATTGAAGAAGGTGAAGCAGCGGATGCTGCTCGTCCTGAATCAGAAAAATTGCAAGATAAAGCTGATGATTTAACTGAAACAATTGAAAACTTAACGGATGATGCTGAGCAATTAAAAGCTGATGCTGAAAAGAAAGCTGAAACACTAAAAAAACAGGAAGATACTTTAAAAGAAGCAAAAGAAGCTCTTAAATCCGCTAAAGAAAACGGATTTGGTGAAGATATCACAGCACCACTAGAAAAAGCTGTAACTGCGATTGAAAAAGAACGCGATACTGCCAAATCTGAATTTGACGAAGCTGATGAAAAAGTTCAAGATGCTACAGCTGAAATTCAAGATTTAACTGAAAAACGTGCTAATCTTCTTGAAGAAGTAAAAAAAGCAGAAGCAAAAGAAGCTGCAGAACCAGCTAAACCAGCTGAAGAAACTCCAGAGGAAGAAGCTGAACCAACCGAAGCTGAAAAAGCTGCTAAAGCTAAAGCAGAGGCTGATGCTAAAGTTGCTGAATTAGAGAAGAAAGTTGCTGAAGAAGCTAAAAAAGTAGAAGAAGCTACAGCTAAAGCTAAAAAAGAAGCTGTTGATGTAACTGCTGCTGAGACTGCAAAAGCAGAAGCAGACAAAGCTAAAGCTGATGCAGAAGCTGAATTAGCTAAGGCTAAAGAAGAAGCAGCTAAAGCAAAAGCTAAAGTTGAAGAAGAAGTTAAAAAAGAAGAAGACGCTAAAAAAGAAGAAGCAGATAACTTAGAAGCTTTGAAAGGTGCTTTAGAGCAACTTGAAAAAAAAGCTGAAGATAAAGTCAACAAGGATGCTAGCATCAAGCCAGAAGATAAAGCGAAAGCTATCGAAGAAGCAAAAGCTGAAATCGGTAAAGAAGCTTTATTAAAAGCGATTGAAGATGGAGTTCTTACAGCTACTCAAGCTATAGATGAATTCCTCAACGATGCCAACACAAAAGATAAAGCTCCTGAAGCTTATAAAACTAAAGAATTAACTGCTGACGAAACTAAAAAAATTGAAGAAGCTGCTAAAAAAGAAGCTTCTAAACCAATTGTCAAAAAACTTACAGACATTGCTGATGATTTAGCTGAAAAAATTGAAAAATTAACGAAAGAAGCTGAGGAAGATAAGGCTGACGCTGCTGAAAAAGCTAAGGTAGTAGAAGAGAAAAATGCTACATTAGAGAAACAAAAAGAAACTTTAGAAAAAGCTAAAACTGCTCTTGAAACTGCTAAGAAAAACAATGCGGATCAAGCTATCCAAGATGGATTGCAAGATGCTGTAACTAAACTAGAAGTTTCAGTTGCTTCTGCTAAAGCAGTAGCTGATGAAGCTAAGGCTAATTTCTACGAAGTGAACGAAGCAGTTCAAGAGGATGACGATGCAATTGCCAAACTAACTGAGAATTACAACGCAACTTTAGGTTACATCGAAAACTTAAAAGAAGTTCCTAAGGGTGAAGAATCGAAAGACTTTAGTGGTGGTGTAAGTCCTAGTGATGCACCTTCTGATGATGCTAAACAACCTGACGAAGTACCAACTGTTCCTAACGCTCCAGGATTTAATGGTGGTGTGAATCCTAGTGATTCTCCTTCTGGAGATAATGAATCTGATTTCACTGGTGGGGTAAATGATGCAACACCTCCTACTGTAGCCGATGCTCCAGAATATACAGGAGGCGTTAATAGTGTAGAAGCAGCAATTAACGAAGTTCCAGAATATACAGGAGGTGTTAATAGTGTAGAAGCAGCAATTAACGAAGTTCCAGAATATACAGGAGGCGTTAATAGTGCAGAAGCAGCAATTAACGAAGTTCCAGAATATACAGGAGGCGTTAATAGTGCAGAAGCAGCAATTAACGAAGTTCCAGAATATACAGGAGGCGTTAATAGTGTAGAAGCAGCAATTAACGAAGTTCCAGAATATACAGGAGGCGTTAATAGTGTAGAAGCAGCAATTAACGAAGTTCCACAATATACTCTTACAACAGCAGGTACTAACAAGGATAATACTTATCAAGCACCAGCAGCAAAAGTAGAAGATAAAAAAGAACTTCCAAATACTGGTGGCAAAGATAATGTTGCAGTTGCATCATTAGGATTCCTTGGATTGTTCCTTGGTGCTATTCCATTTGTGAAACGTAAGAACTAATTTATTTTAGTATATTGAAAGAGAGGGAATAACTTCCTTCTCTTTTTAATATTATCTTAGTTTCTCTCAGGGAACTCTTCCCAATGGTATTTTTTGGTGCTTTCCTTTATAATGGGTGTATGGATAAGAAAAAATTATTATTGATTGATGGGTCTTCCGTTGCTTTTCGGGCGTTTTTTGCGCTCTATCAGCAGTTGGACCGTTTTAAGAATGCGGCTGGCTTGCATACCAATGCGATTTATGGTTTTCAGTTGATGTTGAGCCATTTGTTGGAGAGGATTGAGCCTAGTCATATTTTGGTGGCTTTTGATGCGGGGAAGACGACCTTCCGGACAGAGATGTATGCGGACTATAAGGGTGGTCGGGCTAAGACTCCTGATGAGTTTCGTGAGCAATTTCCCTTCATTCGTGAGTTGCTGGATCATATGGGGATTCGCCACTATGAGTTGGCTCAGTATGAGGCGGATGACATCATTGGGACGCTGGATAAACTAGCTGAGCAGGATGGTTTTGATATTACCATTGTTAGTGGGGACAAGGACTTGATTCAGCTGACGGATGAGCATACGGTGGTTGAACTTTCCAAGAAAGGTGTGGCTGAGTTTGAGGCCTTTACGCCAGAATATCTCATGGAAAAGATGGGCATTACACCGACTCAGTTTATCGATCTCAAGGCGCTCATGGGTGATAAGTCGGATAATATCCCTGGAGTAACCAAAATTGGTGAAAAGACTGGTATCAAGCTCTTGCTGGAGCATGGTTCACTCGAGGGGATTTATGAGAATATCGATGTGATGAAGGCTTCTAAGATGAAGGAAAATCTCATCAATGATAAGGAACAGGCCTTTTTGTCTAAAACACTGGCGACCATTGATACCAAGGCACCGATTGAGATTGGTTTGGAGGAGTTGGTCTATAGCGGTCCAGATGTTGAAAATCTCGGGAAGTTCTACGATGAGATGGGCTTCAAACAGCTTAAGCAGGCTTTAAATGTGTCTTCAGGCGATGTGACTGAAAGTTTGGACTTTACTATTGTTGACCAAATTAGTCAAGATATGCTGAGTGAAGAGTCTATCTTCCATTTTGAGCTTTTTGGTGAGAATTACCATACAGACGATTTGGTTGGTTTTGCCTGGTCTTGTGGGGAAAAGCTCTATGCAACAGACAAGCTTGAGCTGTTGCAAGAGCCGATTTTCAAGGACTTTTTAGAAAAAACACCTCTGAGAGTTTATGACTTTAAGAAAGCTAAAGTTCTCGTGAATCGTTTTGGTGTGGATTTGCAGCCGCCTGCTTTTGACAGCCGTTTGGCTAAATACCTCCTTTCGACTGTGGAGGACAATGAAATTGCGACTATCGCTAGTCTTTATGGTCAGACTTATTTAGTCGATGATGAGACTTTCTATGGTAAGGGTGTCAAAAAAGCCGTTCCTGAACGCGAGAAATTCTTGGAACATTTGGCTCGTAAGATTGCTGTTTTAGTCGAAACAGAGCCTGTTTTACTTGAAAAACTCAGTGAAAATGGTCAATTAGAGCTTCTTTATGATATGGAGCAACCTCTGGCTTTTGTCCTTGCCAAGATGGAAATTGCTGGGATTACGGTCAAGAAAGAGACCTTGCTTGAGATGCAGGCTGAAAATGAGCTTGTCATTGAAAAACTCACTCAGGAGATTTACGAACTGGCTGGTGAGGAGTTTAATATCAATTCGCCTAAGCAGTTGGGAGTGCTTCTCTTTGAAAAATTGGGACTTCCTCTAGAGTACACTAAGAAAACTAAGACTGGATACTCGACTGCGGTGGATGTCTTGGAACGCTTGGCTCCTATTGCGCCAATTGTTAAGAAAATTCTCGACTACCGTCAGATTGCTAAGATTCAGTCTACCTATGTGATTGGCTTGCAGGACTGGATTTTGGCTGATGGTAAGATTCATACTCGCTATGTGCAGGATTTGACCCAGACTGGGCGTCTGTCTAGTGTGGATCCAAACTTGCAAAATATCCCTGTTCGCTTGGAACAAGGCCGTCTCATTCGTAAGGCTTTTGTGCCTGAGTGGGAGGATAGTGTACTGCTTAGTTCGGACTACTCACAGATTGAATTGCGTGTTTTGGCGCATATCTCTAAAGATGAACACTTGATAAAGGCCTTCCAAGAGGGTGCTGACATTCATACTTCGACAGCCATGCGGGTCTTTGGCATTGAGCGTCCTGAGAATGTGACTGCAAACGACCGTCGCAATGCCAAGGCTGTCAACTTTGGAGTGGTTTACGGGATTTCAGACTTTGGTTTGTCTAATAATCTGGGCATTAGCCGTAAGGAAGCCAAAGCCTATATTGATACCTACTTTGAACGCTTCCCAGGTATTAAAAACTACATGGATGAAGTGGTGCGTGAGGCGCGTGATAAGGGCTATGTGGAGACCCTCTTCAAGCGTCGTCGTGAGTTGCCAGATATCAATTCGCGCAACTTCAACATTCGTGGTTTTGCGGAGCGGACAGCCATCAATTCTCCTATTCAGGGGTCGGCGGCAGATATTCTCAAGATTGCCATGATTCAGCTGGATAAAGCCTTGGTTGCAGGTAGTTATCAGACTAAGATGCTGTTACAAGTGCACGATGAAATCGTACTTGAAGTTCCTAAATCTGAATTGGCAGAGATGAAAAAATTGGTCAAACAAACCATGGAAGAAGCCATTCAACTTAGTGTTCCCCTCATCGCAGACGAAAATGAAGGGGCAACCTGGTACGAGGCTAAATAAAAAAGTTATGTAGAGTTTGAAGCACTTGTTTTCAAACTCTTTTTCATGTTTTTCTGTAAGCAGTTTCCTTGACATTTTTTTGGTTTTGCGCTATCATATGTCCATATAATATATGGGAGTCTGTGTACAGTCTGAGAGGAAGCGTTAAGCTTCGACCGCACCTGATCTGGGTAATGCCAGCGTAGGGAACGATACTTAGTCTAATCTTGACCTTTTCCATATATGGCAAAGGTTTTTCTTTTTATCAAAGGAAAACGAGAAGTGGAGGTTGTTATGAAAGCAAGCATTGCCTTGCAAGTTTTACCCCTATCACAGGGGATTGATCGGATAGCTGTTATTGATCAGGTCATTGCTTATCTACAAGCTCAAGAAGTAACCATGGTGGTGACACCATTTGAAACGGTCTTGGAAGGGGAGTTTGATGAGCTCATGCGCATTCTCAAAGAAGCGCTGGAAGTAGCAGGGCAGGAGGCAGATAATGTCTTTGCCAATGTCAAAATAAATGTAGGAGAGATTTTAAGTATTGATGAGAAACTTGAAAAGTATACTGAGACGACACATTAGTCTATTAGGCTTTCTGGGAGTCTTGTCAATCTGGCAGTTAGCAGGTTTTCTTAAACTTCTCCCCAAGTTTATCCTGCCGACACCTCTTGAAATTCTCCAGGCCTTTGTTCGTGACAGAGAATTTCTCTGGCACCATAGCTGGGCGACCTTGAGAGTGGCTTTACTGGGGCTGGTTTTGGGAGTCTTGATTGCCTGTCTCATGGCTGTGCTTATGGACAGTTTAACTTGGCTCAATGACCTGATTTACCCTATGATGGTGGTCGTTCAGACCATTCCGACCATTGCCATAGCTCCTATTCTGGTTTTGTGGCTAGGTTATGGGATTTTGCCCAAGATTGTCTTGATTATCTTGACGACAACCTTTCCTATCATCGTCAGCATCTTGGACGGTTTTAGGCACTGTGACAAGGATATGCTGACCTTGTTTAGTCTGATGCGAGCCAAACCTTGGCAAATTCTTTGGCATTTTAAAATCCCAGTCAGTTTGCCTTACTTTTATGCAGGTCTGAGGGTCAGTGTCTCCTACGCTTTTATCACAACAGTAGTATCTGAGTGGTTGGGAGGCTTTGAAGGACTAGGTGTCTACATGATTCAGTCCAAGAAATTGTTTCAGTATGATACCATGTTCGCTATTATTATTCTGGTATCGATTATCAGCCTTCTTGGTATGAAATTGGTCGATGTCAGCGAGAAATATGTTATTAAATGGAAACGTTCGTAGAATTAGAATGTTTCGGAAAAAGAAAAGAGGAAAGAAAATGAAGAAAACATGGAAAGTGTTTTTAACGCTTGTAACAGCTCTTGTAGCTGTTGTGCTTGTAGCCTGTGGTCAAGGAACTGCTTCTAAGGACAACAAAGAGGCAGAACTCAAGAAGATTGACTTTATTCTAGACTGGACACCAAATACCAACCACACAGGGCTTTATGTTGCTAAGGAAAAAGGTTATTTCAAAGAAGCTGGAGTGGATGTTGATTTGAAATTGCCACCAGAAGAAAGTTCTTCTGACTTGGTTATTAACGGTAAGGCACCATTTGCAGTCTATTTCCAAGACTATATGGCTAAAAAATTGGAAAAAGGAGCAGGAATTACTGCCGTTGCAGCTATTGTAGAACACAATACATCAGGAATCATTTCTCGTAAATCTGACAATGTAGCTAGTCCAAAAGACTTGGTTGGTAAGAAATACGGGACTTGGAATGATCCAACTGAACTTGCTATGTTGAAAACCTTAGTAGAATCACAAGGTGGGGACTTTGAGAAGGTGGAAAAAGTACCAAATAACGACTCAAACTCTATCACACCGATTGCTAATGGTGTCTTTGACACTGCTTGGATCTACTATGGATGGGATGGAATTCTGGCTAAATCTCAAGGTGTAGATGCTAACTTTATGTACTTGAAAGACTACGTTAAAGAATTTGACTACTACTCACCAGTTATCATCGCCAACAACGACTACCTCAAAGACAACAAAGAAGAAGCACGTAAAGTCATCCAAGCTATCAAAAAAGGTTACCAATATGCTATGGAGCATCCAGAAGAAGCTGCAGATATCCTCATCAAGAATGCGCCTGAACTCAAGGAAAAACGTGACTTTGTCATCGAATCTCAAAAATACTTGTCAAAAGAATACGCAAGCGACAAGGAAAAATGGGGTCAATTTGATGCAGCTCGCTGGAATGCCTTCTACAAATGGGATAAAGAAAATGGTATACTTAAAGAAGACTTGACAGATAAAGGCTTCACCAACGAATTTGTAAAATAATGACAGAAATTAGACTAGAACACGTCAGTTATGCCTATGGTCAAGAGAGGATTTTAGAGGATATCAATCTGAAAGTGACTTCAGGTGAAGTGGTTTCTATCCTAGGCCCAAGTGGTGTTGGTAAGACTACGCTTTTCAACTTAATTGCGGGGATTTTAGAAGTTCAGTCAGGAAGAATTGTCCTTGATGGGGAGGAGAATCCCAAGGGGCGCGTGAGTTATATGTTGCAAAAGGATCTGCTCTTGGAACACAAGACGGTGCTTGGTAATATCATTCTGCCCCTCTTGATTCAAAAGGTGGATAAGGCAGAAGCTATTGCTCGCGCAGATGAAATTCTTGCGACCTTCCAGTTGACAGCTGTAAGAGATAAATACCCTCATGAACTTAGTGGCGGGATGCGCCAGCGTGTAGCCTTGCTTCGTACCTACCTTTTCGGGCACAAGCTTTTTCTCTTGGATGAGGCTTTTAGCGCCTTGGATGAGATGACCAAGATGGAACTACACGCTTGGTACCTTGAGATTCACAAGCAGTTGCAGCTGACGACCCTGATTATCACGCATAGTATTGAGGAGGCCCTCAATCTCAGCGACCGTATCTATATCTTGAAAAATCGCCCTGGGCAGATTGTTTCAGAAATTAAACTAGATTGGTCTGAAGATGAGGACAAGGAAGTTCAAAAAATTGCCTACAAACGTCAAATCTTGGCAGAATTAGGCTTAGATAAGTAGAAAAATAGGGAGTTGGTGAAGATTATCCTTTACCAGCGCCCTTTTTCTTTTAAAAATGAGAAAATTTCGGTATAATAGTCAAAGATAGTCAAGGTTTAAAGAGAGAGGTGGGTTTGTAATGAGATTTAAAAATACATCGGATCATATTGAGGCCTACATCAAGGCGATTTTAGATCAATCTGGAATTGTGGAGTTGCAACGGAGTCAGTTGGCAGATACTTTTCAGGTTGTTCCCAGTCAGATTAACTATGTGATCAAGACACGCTTTACGGAAAGTAGGGGCTACTTGGTTGAAAGTAAGCGTGGTGGCGGAGGCTATATTCGTATAGGACGGATTGAGTTTTCTAGTCATCATGAAATGCTCAAGGAGCTGCTTTACTCAATTGGTGAGCGGATCAGTCAAGAAATTTATGAGGATATTCTACAGCTTTTGGTTGAGCAGGAATTGATGACCAAGCAGGAGATGAATTTGCTGGTAGCAGTAGCTTTGGATCGCATTCTAGGAGAAGAAGCTCCAGTTGTTCGTGCTAATATGCTACGACAGGTCATACAAGAAGTAGATAGAAAAGGGAAGTAAGATGAACTATTCAAAAGCATTGAATGAATGTATCGAAAGTGCCTACATGGTGGCTAGCCATTTTGGAGCTCATTATCTAGAGTCTTGGCACTTGTTGATTGCCATGTCCAATCACAGTTATAGTGTGGCAGGGGCGACTTTAAATGATTATCCGTATGAGATGGACCGTTTAGAAGAGGTGGCTTTGGAACTGACTGAAACGGACTATAGCCAGGATGAAACCTTTACGGAATTGCCGTTTTCTCATCGTTTGCAGGTCCTTTTTGATGAAGCAGAGTATGTAGCGTCAGTGGTTCATGCTAAGGTGCTGGGGACGGAGCACGTCCTTTATGCGATTTTGCATGATGGCAATGCCTTGGCGACTCGTATCTTGGAGAGGGCTGGTTTTTCTTATGAAGACAAGAAAGATCAGGTTAAGATTGCTGCCCTACGTCGAAATCTAGAAGAACGTGCAGGCTGGACTCGTGAAGACCTCAAGGCTCTACGCCAACGCCATCGTACAGTAGCTGACAAGCAAAATTCTATGGCTAATATGATGGGTATGCCCCAGACTCCGAGCGGAGGTCTCGAGGACTATACGCATGATTTGACAGAGCAAGCGCGTTCTGGCAAGTTAGAACCAGTCATCGGTCGGGACAAGGAAATCTCGCGTATGATTCAAATCTTGAGTCGTAAGACCAAGAACAATCCTGTTTTGGTTGGGGATGCTGGTGTCGGGAAAACAGCTCTGGCGTTTGGTCTTGCTCAGCGTATTGCTAGTGGGGATGTGCCTGCGGAAATGGCTAAGATGCGCGTGTTAGAGCTTGATTTGATGAATGTCGTTGCAGGGACACGCTTCCGTGGTGACTTTGAAGAACGCATGAACAATATCATCAAGGATATTGAAGAAGATGGTCAAGTTATCCTCTTTATCGATGAACTTCACACTATCATGGGTTCTGGTAGTGGGATTGATTCAACTCTGGATGCGGCCAATATCTTGAAGCCAGCCTTGGCGCGTGGAACCTTGAGAACGGTTGGTGCGACCACTCAGGAAGAATATCAAAAACACATCGAAAAAGATGCGGCCCTTTCTCGTCGTTTCGCTAAAGTGACGATTGAAGAACCAAGTGTGGCAGACAGCATGACCATTTTGCAAGGTTTGAAGGCGACTTATGAGAAACATCACCGGGTGCAAATCACAGATGAAGCGGTTGAAACAGCCGTCAAGATGGCTCATCGTTACTTGACTAGTCGTCATTTGCCAGACTCTGCTATTGATCTCTTAGATGAAGCGGCAGCAACAGTGCAAAATAAAACTAAAAATGTAAAAGCAGACGATTCAGGTTTGAGTCCAGCTGACAAGGCCTTGATGGATGGCAAGTGGAAACAGGCAGCTCAGCTAATCGCAAAAGAAGAGGAAGTGCCTGTCTATAAAGACTTGGTGACAGAGTCTGATATTTTGACTACCTTGAGTCGCTTGTCAGGTATTCCAGTCCAAAAACTGACTCAGACTGATGCTAAGAAGTATCTAAATCTTGAAGCTGAACTACACAAACGTGTCATCGGTCAAGATCAAGCTGTTTCAAGTATTAGTCGTGCCATTCGCCGTAATCAGTCAGGAATTCGCAGTCACAAGCGTCCGATTGGTTCCTTTATGTTCCTAGGGCCTACAGGTGTCGGGAAGACCGAATTGGCCAAGGCTCTGGCAGAAGTCCTCTTTGATGACGAATCTGCTCTTATCCGCTTTGATATGAGTGAGTATATGGAGAAATTCGCAGCCAGCCGTCTCAATGGAGCTCCTCCGGGTTATGTGGGTTATGAAGAAGGTGGGGAGTTGACCGAGAAAGTTCGCAACAAACCCTATTCCGTTCTCCTCTTTGACGAGGTAGAAAAAGCCCACCCAGACATCTTTAATGTCCTCTTGCAGGTCTTGGATGACGGTGTCTTGACAGATAGCAAGGGACGCAAGGTTGATTTTTCAAATACCATTATCATCATGACGTCAAACCTTGGTGCGACAGCCCTTCGTGATGATAAGACAGTTGGTTTTGGGGCTAAGGATATTCGTTTTGACCAGGAAAATATGGAAAAACGCATGTTTGAAGAGTTGAAAAAGGCTTATAGACCTGAGTTTATCAACCGTATTGATGAAAAGGTGGTCTTCCATAGCTTGTCTAGCGACCATATGCAGGAAGTGGTGAAGATTATGGTTAAACCTTTAGTAGCAAGTTTGGATGAAAAAGGTATTGACTTGAAATTACAAGCTTCCGCACTGAAATTGCTGGCAAATAAAGGATATGACCCAGAGATGGGAGCTCGTCCACTTCGCAGAACTCTGCAAACAGAAGTGGAAGACAAGTTGGCAGAACTTCTTCTTAAGGGAGATTTAGTGGCAGGCAGTACACTTAAGATTGGTGTAAAAGCAGGCCAGTTAAAATTTGATATTGCATAAAAATAGAGAATCAGGAGCAATCTTGATTCTTTTTTTCGTAATCTTTTTATAAAAAATGATAAAAAACTATTGACAAAACAAAAATATAGTTTATAATAAAAATATCAAAAAATATAAAAAGGTAATACGTTTATGAAAAAGAAAACAGCAGTGGTATTTGGAACCTTTGCTCCGCTTCATCAAGGTCATATCGATCTGATTCAGCGAGCGAAGCGACAGTGTGACCAGGTCTGGGTTGTCGTTTCAGGCTATAAGGGAGATAGAGGGGATCAGGTCGGCTTAACGCTTCAAAAAAGATTCCGCTATATCCGAGAGGCCTTTGGTGATGACGAGTTGACCTCTGTCTGCAAGTTAGATGAAACCAATCTTCCCCGTTACCCTATGGGCTGGCAGGAGTGGTTGGACCAAATGTTAGCGGAGATTTCCTATGATGAAACCCAGCAAGAACTAATTTTCTTTGTGGGAGAAGCAGACTACCAGCAAGAATTATCAAATCGTGGCTTTGAGACTGTCTTGCAAGAAAGAAAGTTTGGTATCTCAGCGACTATGATTCGAGAAAATCCAAGTAAATATTGGAAATATATTGCTCAACCCTTCCGACGTCAGTTTACAAAGAAAGTGTTGATTATGGGAAGTGCCAGCAATGGGAAGACCACTCTAGCCAAGGATTTGGCAAGGTATTACGATGCACCAGTTAGTTTGGAATACGCACGTGAGTACCAGATCAAAAACAATGTCCGCGACGATGAATTGACTCCAAAAGATTACTATTATCTCCTGTTGGGCCAGTATGACCAGACCTCTAAGTTAATCGATAGCAATGCCAATCGAGGCCTAGTGATAGCAGATACCAACTCCTTAGTAACCAAGGGCTACTATGATTATTACATGGAGACTGAGGATCAAGAGGACTTATCGGGAGAAACATTTGATAATCTCTTTGCCTCGATTTTGGCTAAGGAAAAATGGGACTTGATTCTCTTTGTGCAACCTGTCGGTTCCTATGTCAATGACGGATTTAGAGATATGACCATGGCAGAAGACCATATTCGTCATAGTTTTTCCCAGCATTTGGATCAGATGAGGGAGCGCTACTTAGCAAACATTCCACTAGTTTATCTAGCTGAGGATTATCTAGGAAATTATGAAGCAGCAAAAGTGGCTATTGATGCCATTTACCAAGCAGATTAGGAGAAAAATATGAAAAAACCAACTGAAAATATCACACAATTTATCGAAAACTTTAAAAACGTCCATGCAGAAGCCCGCAAGATTGGTTTTGCAGGAATCATGAACCTGCTCTGGAAAGATCTCTTTGTCGGCCGTAGCCTCTTCCAGTGGTTGTATCTCATCGTCCTGTCAAGTGTTCCTTTGATCTTGGAACTCACGCAAAATATAGAAAGTCATGACTGGATGAGCTTGTTTGCATCTTGGACTGGGATTGTCTGTGTTATCTTGGTAGCAGAAGGGCGTGCAAGCAATTATCTCTTTGGGGCCATTAACTCTGCTATCTATTTGATTTTGGCTATGAATGCGACTTTTTATGGCGAAGTTTTGACGACCGTTTACTTCTTTGTCATGCAGCCGATTGGTCTCTATGCTTGGCTGTCCAATCGTATCAATGACCAAGGAAAAGCAGAAGAATCTCACTTTGAAGCCAAGAAATTATCTGTTTTTGATTGGCTCAAGTACTTGGCCTTGACTGCTATCATCTGGATTGGTATGGGCTTGGCATACCAAAGTATCCATAGTGCTCGCCCTTTCCGTGATAGTGTTACCGATGCGACCAATGGTGTTGGTCAGCTCTTGATGACACGTCTCTACCGTGAGCAATGGATTTTCTGGATTGCAACTAACCTCTTTAGTATCTACCTTTGGTGGGGTGAAAATATCCATATTCAAGGGATGTACTGGGTTTACACACTCAATAGTCTAGTGGGTTGGTACCAATGGACCAAGGCAGTTCGTAAGGAGGCTTAAAATGACGGACACGATGATTCCAGAAGGGATGACGGAAAAAGAATATTATGAAATCCATGCCAGTCAGGAGGAGTTTTTAGACTGGTACTACAAACAGGAGCTCCCACAATATGAAAAGCCAAGTGTGACAGTGGATATGGTGGCTTACTGCTTTGTCGAAGGAAAAATCAAGCTCTTGCTGATTCGTCGCAAGGCTCACCCTTATCAAAACTGTTTGGCCTTAGTTGGAGGTTTTATGGATAAGGGAGAAGATGCTGCGCATGCCTGTCAGCGAGAAGTAAGTGAAGAAGTTAATCTCGATCTTCCTTTGGAAAAAATCGAGCAATTGCTGACCGTATCGACCCCCGGCCGTGACCCACGGGGCTGGACAGTGACCATTGCCCATTTGGTGTATCTGCCTAGTCGTGCATTAGAACTGGTTCAGGCAGGAGACGATGCTAAGGATGTGGTTTTTGTAGATGTCGACTTTCAGACAGGCAAATGCTACCTAGAGGGAGTCGAGCTGGACGAGCAAGCCTTCGCCTTTGACCATTATGCCATTATCCAAGAATCCACCAAACGAATCCAAGGCCGTCTCGACTGGAACCCGACCTTCCTTTATCTGCTGGAGGAGGAGTTCACTGTATATGAAGGAACCGAACTGGTTAATCTTATCAACCCAGGTCGTCCAATCGTCAGCAATAACTTTCTCGTAAAATACGGAGAATATGTAGAAGAAGTCGGACTCAAACGAGTGCCTAAAAAGAAACCAAGAAAAACCTATCGATTGAAATAAAAAACGAGGTCGGGACAAAGTTCCCGACCTCTTTATGTACCATCATGAGATGGTTTTGTGGGCTCTATAATATTTGTAGTGGGTAAATCCCCTATGGATATTATGGAGCCTATTTTGTTGTAGAAAAAAAGTTCCATAATATCTATAATGAAAAGCAACAAAACAACTCATTAGAAAGATTCATATGGAACAATTACATTTTATCACAAAATTACTAGACATTAAAGACCCTAATATTCAAATTATAGATATCATCAATAGGGATACACTCAGGGAAATCATTGCTAAATTGGACTACGATGCCCCATCTTGTCCTGATTGTGGAAGTCAAATGAAGAAATATGACTTTCAAAAACCGTCTAAGATTCCTTACCTCGAAACAACTGGTATGCCTACTAGAATTCTCCTTAAAAAACGCCGTTTTAAGTGCTATCAGTGCTCTAAAATGACGGTCACTGAGACTCCTCTAGTAAAGAAAAATCATCAAATCCCTCGTATCATTAATCAAAAAATTGCTCAAAAGCTGATTGAAAAGACTTCTTTGACCGATATTGCTCATCAGCTGTCCATTTCAACTTCAACTGTTATTCGCAAGCTCAATGACTTTCACTTTAAACATGATTTTTCTCGCCTTCCACAGATTATGTCCTGGGACGAGTATATCTTTACAAAGGGAAAGATGAGTTTCATTGCGCAAGATTTTGAAAAGCTCAATATCACCGCTGTTCTTGAAGGTAGAACACAAGCTATTATCCGAAATCACTTTCTTAAATATGATAGGGCAGTCCGATGTCGAGTGAAAATCATTACTATGGATATGTTTAGTCCCTACTATGACTTGGCTAGAAAACTTTTTCCGTGTGCTAAAATCGTTCTAGATCGTTTCCATATTGTACAACATCTAAGCTGTGCTATGAGTCGTGTGCGTGTCCAAATCATGAATCAGTTTGAACGAAAATCTCATGAATACAAGGCTATCAAACGCTACTGGAAACTCATCCAACAGGATAGTCGTAAACTTAGCGATAAACGTTTTTATCGTCCTACTTTTCGTATGCACTTGACCAATAAAGAGATTCTAGACAAGCTTTTGAACTATTCAGAAGACTTGAAACACCACTATCATCTCTACCAGCTCCTGCTTTTTCACTTTCAGAACAAAGAGGCAGACAAATTTTTCGGACTGATTGAGGACAATATAAAGCAGGTTCATCCTCTTTTTCAGACTGTCTTTAAAACCTTTCTAAAGGACAAAGAGAAAATTGTCAATGCCCTTCAACTACCCTATTCAAACGCCAAATTAGAAGCGACCAATAATCTCATCAAACTTATCAAGCGCAATGCCTTTGGATTTCGAAACTTTGAAAACTTCAAAAAAAGGATTTTTATCGCTCTAAACATCAAAAAAGAAAGGACGAAATTTGTCCTTTCTCGAGCTTAGCTTTTCTTCAACCCACTACAGTTGACAAAGAGCCGTTTTGTGTTGTGACTGCTTTTATGGGTGGCTATCTTTCTTAGAATTGCTCAACATGTGAGTAAAGAAGTCTTTATATCGATACTTGAGATAGTTCTCATGCAAAAATAACAAAGCGATATAAACAATCAAAAAGATTGTAGTCAGATAGAAGACATCAAATGCAGTTCGCGCATAGTAAGTGGCTGATTGATAAGAGCCAATAGCTCCCAAAATCAACCAAGGAAGATACTTGTAATATTTGCTTAACATAAGCCTACACCTCCTATATTCTATTTCAATGTTATTATATTCCTTTGCACTTAAAGGTGCAAGCGATTACACAAAAATAAATTCAAATTTTTAATAGGAAAATCTCCTGCTTTTCTATTTTATTACGAATAAAAGAGTAGGAGGAGTAAATGTATCTAAAGTATTTAAGATTTTTAAAATAGTTTAGATAAATCGTTGACATATTTAAATTCTAATGTTACAATTATATTACAAAAAGATTTCTTTATATTTCTAAAATATTACAAAGGAGTAGAAAAATGAAAAAGAAAACCTATATCAAATTGATGACAGCAACTGTATTGGCTTCTACCTTGCTATTAGGAGCTTGTGGAAATAAAAAGGAAACAACTCAAGCAAGCAGTTCTGCTAAGACAAGCCAATCATCAAGCTCTAAAGCAGCTTCTGCTAGCAAAGAAAGCAAGACTCAGAAATCCTCAAGTTCAGCTTCATCTGAAAAGGCCAAGGCGTCTACTGACCAGTCTTCAGCAACTGCAGCACCATCACAAGCGGAACCTGCGCCAGAGCAAAGGCAAGGTCAAGAAGTAGTTAATCAACAGGCTGCTAGTCAACAAACTCCTGCTCAGGCTCCTTCAACTCAGCAGGCTCCTCAAGCCCAGTCTAATCAATCAAGCTATGATCCAACAACTGACCGCAAACTTCAAGACAAGCAAGCAGAGCAAAATAAACGCTACAAGGGTGTTTTAACCATGGTAGATGGTGATTTCTCAGCTGCAGCAGGCAATTGGAAGGGAGCAAATGGCGAAACCATCACAGTTTCATCAGGTGGTCAATTTACAGTAGAATCTGCTGATGGAAAGAAAGAAAATTACTCTATCAAAGGCTATTCTTATACTCTTGACGATGGTAAGTATAATGCTAAAATCGGTGGAGGGAAAGTTATCCAAATTACAACAGGAGCGGATGGTAAGGTTTCCAGTGTTGCTTTGAGTCAATAATAGCTCTCATTATTTGAATTTTTACAATCAAAAACCCGTAACCTTTAAGAGAGTTACGGGTTTTAAACTATTATGTCTTATCCAATTGCAAGAGGGCTTCAATCTCTGCTAGGGTGCTAGCTTGTGAAATAGCTCCACGGAGTTTGGCTGCGCCAGATGTTCCACGGAGGTAGTGAGGAGCGAGGCCACGGAATTCACGAACTGCGACATTTTCCCCTTTGAGGTTAATCAAGCGTTTCAAGTGTTCGTAGGCAATTTTCATCTTGTCTTCAAAGGTCAAATCAGGTAGGATTTCTCCTGTTTCAAAGTAATGGTTGATTTGGTTGAAGAGGTAGGGATTTCCCATGGCTGCGCGGCCAATCATGACTGCGTCAGCACCGACTTCTTCGATACGCTGTTTGGCTTCTTGAACTGTACGGATGTCACCGTTGGCGATGAATGGAATCTTGGTCAGAGCTTGAGCGACTTTGTGAAGGGTCTCAAGGTCTGCGTGACCAGTGTACATTTGTTCACGAGTACGACCGTGCATAGCAAGTGCAGAAACACCTGCAGCTTCAGCAGCGAGGGCATTTTCTACTGCCAGAGATGGGTCAGCCCAGCCGGTACGCATCTTGACAGTAAGGGGGATATCAAGGACAGATTGGACCTTATTGATGATAGAGTAGATCTTGTCAGGATCCTTGAGCCACATAGCTCCAGCTTCGTTCTTCACGATTTTGTTAACTGGGCATCCCATGTTGATATCAACGATATCAGTTTTGGTGTTTTCTTGGATAAATTCTGCTGCGCGTGCGAGGCTGTCTTCATCACTACCAAAGAGTTGGATAGAAACAGGGTTTTCGCCTTCATCGATATGAAGCATGTGCAGGGTTTTTTCGTTGTTGTATTGGATTCCCTTGTCAGAGACCATTTCCATGACAACGAGTCCAGCTCCGAGCTCCTTTGCGATAGTACGAAAGGCAGAGTTAGTCACACCGGCCATGGGCGCTAGAACGGTACGATTGGGAATCTCAACATTGCCAATCATAAAAGGTGTATTAAGATTTGTCACGAATGAGTTCCTCCAGGTCGTTTTCATCAAAGTTGTAAGTAGTTTGGCAGAATTGACAAGTGATTTCTGCCCCGTGGTCTTCCTCTTTCATTTCCTGTAAGTCTGAACTTGGAAGGCTAGCAAGAGCGTTCATAAAGCGTTCATGGCTGCAGTCACATTGGAAACGGATTTCTTCTTCAGAAAGACGCTTGTAGGCTTCGTCACCGTAGATTGCCTTGAGGAGGGCTTCGATATGGTCGTCGCTTTCCAGAAGGGTTGAGATAGCTGGCATTGCTTGGATGCGTTTTTCAAAGCGAGCAATCTCTTCTTCCTTGGCTCCCGGCAAGACTTGAACTAGGAAACCACCTGCAACTTTTACCTTGTCTTCCTCGTCCAAAAGGACATTGAGGCCGACTGCTGAAGGAGTCTGTTGGCTTTCAGTCAGGTAAAAGGCAAGGTCTTCACCGATTTCTCCAGAGATGAGAGGAGTCATAGAGTTGTAAGGATTTCCAGTACCGTAGTCTGTAATAACGAGGAATTGACCATTTCCAACAAAAGGTCCGACTAGGACTTCACCAGTTGCAGTCTTTTTGATGTCAACACCAGGATTTTGAACATAGCCTTTGACGTTCCCCTTGGTATCAGCAACGGTGATAATGGCTCCTAGAGAGCTAGATCCCAGTACCTTCACTGTTAGTTTGGTATTTCCTTTTTCATTGGCTGCGAGAATCTGGCTAGCGATAAGAGTTCGACCAAGCGCTACAGTTGAGCTAGCTTGGGTTTGGTGTTTTTCTTGAGCAGTGCGGACGGTTTCTGTGCTATCAAGGACAAAAGCACGAAAGGCTCCGCTTTCTGATATAGTTTTAATAATTTTATCCATAGCTACTATTTTAGCATAAAAATGCCCAAAGGGGGAGCCGTGTGTTTGCTGATTTTCAGGATAATGGACCGGGAATTTAGCAGGGAAATAAAAAGAGAAACAGATTATTTCAGCATTTGTAAGATTTATGCTATGCTTAAGATAGAAAATGAAAGGGGTAACAAATGTATTTAGGAGATTTGATGGAGAAAGCCGAGTGTGGTCAATTTTCAATCCTTTCCTTTCTATTACAAGAGTCTCAGACGACCGTCAAGGCTGTAATGGAAGAAACAGGATTTTCAAAAGCAACCCTAACCAAATATGTCACCCTACTCAATGACAAGGCTTTGGATAGTGGCTTAGAGCTGACTATTCACTTAGAAGATGAAAATCTGCGTCTATCGATCGGTGCAGCTACCAAGGGGAGAGATATTCGGAGCTTGTTTTTGGAGAATGCTGTTAAATACCAGATTTTAGTTTATCTCCTCTATCATCAGCAGTTTCTAGCCCATCAGCTGGCTCAAGAATTGATGATTAGTGAGGCTACGCTTGGCCGCCACTTGGCTAGTTTAAATCAGATTTTGTCAGAATTTGATTTATCCATCCAAAATGGACGTTGGCGAGGTCCAGAGCATCAGATTCGTTACTTTTATTTCTGTCTTTTCCGCAAGGTTTGGTCGAGTCAGGAGTGGGAAGGTCACATGCAGAAGCCAGAGAGAAATCAGGAGATTGCCACTTTAGAAGAAATCTGCGGTGCAAGCTTGTCTTCGGGGCAGAAGTTAGACTTGGTTCTCTGGTCCCACATCAGTCAACAACGTCTACGGGTCAATGCCTGTCAGTTTCAAGTCATAGAAGAGAAAATGCGAGGGTATTTTGACAATATTTCCTATCTTCGTTTGCTGAGAAAGGCTCCGTCCTTTTTTGCTGGGCAACACCTTCCTCTCGGAATTGAGGATGGGGAGATGATGATTTTCTTCTCATTTCTCCTATCTCATCGTATTCTTCCTCTTCATACTATGGAGTATATTCTTGGTTTTGGAGGGCAGTTGGCAGATTTGCTGACGCAATTGATTCAAGAAATGAAGAAGGAGGAGTTACTGGGTGATTACACAGAGGACCATGTTACCTATGAACTCAGTCAGCTTTGTGCTCAAGTCTATCTTTATAAGGGCTATATTTTACAGGATTGCTACAAGTACAAGTTAGAGAATCGTCATCCATATTTACTGATGGAACATGATTTTAGGGGGACGGCAGAGGAGATTTTTCATGCTCTACCTGCCTTTCAGCAGGGGACGGATTTGGATAAGAAAATTCTCTGGGAATGGCTTCAGTTGATGGAATATATGGCAGAAAATGGTGGTCAGCATATGCGGATTGGTCTGGATTTGACATCTGGTTTTCTTGTCTTTTCAAGGATGGCAGCCATTTTAAAACGGTATTTGGAATACAATCGTTTTATTACCATTGAAGCCTATGACCGAACTCGACATTATGATTTGCTGGTTACCAATAACCCCATTCATAAGAAGGAACAAACCCCAGTCTATTATTTAAAAAATGACTTGGATATGGAAGATTTGGCGGCTATTCGTCAGTTATTATTCACTTAAAAGGCTTGGTCGTTCCAGGTCTTTTTTGTGAAATTCACACAATCTCCTCACATTTTTTTAAAAATTAAAAAAAGTTGATGAACAAGAAAGCGCTTTATTTTGTATACTAGTAAGTGTAAAGAGGAAACATCCTCAAGATCTTTATCAGGAGGACAGCACATGTCACAAGAAAAATACATCATGGCCATTGACCAGGGGACTACAAGCTCTCGTGCCATTATTTTCAACAAAAAAGGAGAAAAAGTTAGCTCGAGTCAAAAAGAGTTTACCCAGATTTTCCCTCAGGCAGGTTGGGTAGAGCACAATGCCAATGAAATTTGGAACTCTGTTCAGTCAGTTATTGCGGGTGCTTTCATCGAAAGTGGTGTCAAGCCAAATCAAATCGAAGCAATCGGTATTACTAACCAGCGTGAAACAACTGTTGTCTGGGATAAGAAAACAGGGCTTCCTATCTACAACGCAATCGTTTGGCAGTCTCGCCAAACAGCCCCTTTAGCTGAGCAACTAAAAAACCAAGGTTATGTGGAAAAATTCCATGAAAAGACTGGTTTGATCATCGATGCTTACTTCTCAGCGACTAAGGTTCGTTGGATTTTGGATCATGTAGAAGGCGCTCAAGAGCGAGCAGAAAAAGGGGAATTGCTCTTTGGTACCATTGATACTTGGTTGGTTTGGAAATTGACTGACGGTGCGGCTCACGTGACGGACTACTCAAATGCAGCCCGTACCATGCTTTATAACATTAAAGAACTCAAATGGGATGATGAGATTTTGGAAATCCTCAACATTCCTAAGGCTATGCTTCCGGAGGTTCGTTCTAACTCTGAAATCTACGGTAAAACAGCCCCATTCCATTTCTATGGTGGAGAAGTTCCAATCTCAGGTATGGCTGGGGACCAACAAGCGGCCCTCTTTGGACAGTTGGCCTTTGAACCTGGTATGGTTAAAAATACTTATGGAACAGGCTCTTTCATCATCATGAATACTGGTGAAGAAATGCAGTTGTCTGAAAATAACCTCTTGACAACCATTGGTTACGGAATTAACGGCAAGGTTTACTATGCCTTAGAAGGTTCTATCTTCATCGCAGGAAGTGCCATTCAATGGCTTCGTGACGGTCTTCGCATGGTAGAAAATTCACCAGAATCTGAAAAATACGCTCGTGATTCTCACAACAACGATGAAGTTTATGTCGTTCCAGCCTTTACAGGTCTAGGTGCTCCATACTGGAACCAAAACGCTCGTGGTTCTGTCTTTGGTTTGACTCGTGGAACAAGTAAAGAAGACTTTATCAAGGCAACCTTGCAATCTATCGCTTATCAAGTCCGTGATATCATCGATACCATGCAAGTGGATGCGCAGACAGCTATCCAAGTCTTGAAGGTAGATGGTGGTGCAGCCATGAATAACTTCCTCATGCAGTTCCAAGCTGATATTTTGGGAATCGATATCGCACGCGCCAAAAACTTGGAAACAACAGCTCTAGGGGCAGCCTTCCTAGCAGGTTTGTCAGTGGGCTATTGGAAGGACTTGGATGAGTTGAAACTCTTGAACGAGACAGGAGAACTCTTTGAGCCATCTATGAACGAATCGCGCAAGGAACAACTCTACAAGGGCTGGAAGAAGGCTGTAAAAGCAACCCAAGTCTTTGCGGAAATAGACGACTAATACTGGAAGAATAAAGCGACTCAGTTAGAAAGTGTGTAAATATGGAATTTTCAAAGAAAACACGTGAATTATCAATTCAAAAAATGCAGGAACGTACCTTGGACCTCTTGATTATCGGTGGAGGAATCACTGGTGCTGGTGTAGCCTTGCAGGCGGCAGCTAGTGGTCTAGATACTGGTTTGATTGAAATGCAAGACTTTGCAGAAGGAACATCCAGCCGTTCAACAAAATTGGTTCACGGCGGTCTTCGTTACCTCAAACAATTCGACGTAGAAGTGGTATCAGATACAGTTTCAGAACGTGCTGTAGTTCAACAAATCGCTCCACACATTCCGAAACCAGACCCAATGCTCTTGCCAGTTTACGATGAAGATGGAGCGACCTTTAGCCTCTTCCGTCTGAAAGTAGCTATGGATCTTTACGACCTCTTGGCAGGAGTTAACAACACACCAGCTGCTAACAAGGTTTTGAGCAAGGAAGAAGTTTTGGAACGCCAGCCAAACTTGAAGAAAGAAGGTTTGGTAGGAGGTGGGGTTTACCTTGACTTCCGTAACAACGATGCGCGTCTCGTGATTGAAAATATCAAACGTGCCAACCAAGACGGTGCCCTCATTGCTAACCACGTGAAGGCAGAAGGCTTCCTCTTTGACGAAAGTGGCAAGATTACAGGTGTTGTAGCTCGTGATCTCTTGACAGACCAAGTCTTTGAAATCAAGGCCCGTCTGGTTATTAACACAACAGGTCCTTGGAGCGACAAGGTGCGCAATTTGTCTAATAAGGGAACACAATTCTCACAAATGCGTCCAACTAAGGGAGTTCACTTGGTAGTGGATTCAAGTAAGATCAAGGTTTCACAGCCAGTTTACTTTGACACAGGTTTGGGTGACGGTCGTATGGTCTTTGTTCTCCCACGTGAAAACAAGACTTACTTTGGTACAACTGATACAGACTACACAGGTGATTTGGAACATCCAAAAGTGACTCAGGAAGATGTAGATTACCTACTTGGCATTGTCAACAACCGCTTCCCAGAAGCGAATATTACAGTTGCTGACATTGAAAGTAGCTGGGCAGGTCTTCGTCCATTGATCGCAGGCAATAGCGCTTCTGACTACAATGGAGGAAATAACGGTACAATCAGTGATGAAAGCTTTAACAACTTGATTGCGACTGTTGAATCTTATCTCTCTAAAGAAAAAACGCGTGAAGATGTTGAGTCTGCTGTTAGCAAGCTTGAAAGCAGCACATCTGAGAAACATTTGGACCCATCTGCAGTTTCACGTGGTTCGAGCTTGGACCGTGATGACAATGGCCTCTTGACCCTTGCTGGTGGTAAAATCACAGACTACCGTAAGATGGCTGAAGGAGCTATGGAGCGCGTGGTTGACATCCTCAAAGCAGAATTTGACCGCAGCTTTAAACTGATCAACTCTAAGACTTACCCTGTTTCAGGTGGGGAATTGAACCCAGCAAATGTGGACTCAGAAATCGAAGCCTTTGCGCAACTTGGAGTGTCACGTGGCTTGGATAGCAAGGAAGCTCACTATTTAGCAAATCTCTACGGTTCAAATGCACCGAAGGTCTTTGCTCTTGCTCATAGTTTAGAACAAGCACCAGGTCTTAGCTTGGCAGACACCTTGTCCCTTCACTATGCAATGCGCAACGAGTTGGCTCTGAGCCCAGTTGACTTCCTTCTTCGTCGTACCAACCACATGCTCTTTATGCGTGATAGTTTGGATAGCATCGTTGAGCCAGTTTTGAATGAAATGGGACGATTCTATGACTGGACAGAAGAAGAGAAAACAACTTACCGTGCTGATGTAGAAGCAGCTCTCGCTAACAACGATTTAGCAGAATTAAAAAATTAAGAAAAAATAAAAGAGGTGGAGGGCAGGACTCCTTGTCGCCCGCCCCTTCTTTTTAATGGAGATAGAAAGATGATGAATGAATTATTTGGAGAATTTTTGGGAACTTTAATCCTGATTCTTCTAGGAAATGGTGTTGTGGCTGGTGTGGTTCTTCCAAAAACCAAGAGCAACAGCTCAGGTTGGATTGTGATTACCATGGGTTGGGGGATTGCAGTTGCGGTTGCAGTATTTGTATCCGGCAAGCTCAGTCCAGCTCATTTAAACCCAGCTGTGACGATTGGTGTGGCCTTGAAAGGTGGTTTGCCTTGGGCTTCCGTTTTCCCTTACATCCTAGCCCAGTTCGCAGGGGCTATGATCGGTCAGATTTTGGTTTGGTTGCAATTCAAGCCGCATTATGAGGCAGAAGAAAATGCAGGAAATATTTTGGCTACTTTCAGCACAGGACCAGCCATCAAAGATACTGTATCAAACTTGATCAGCGAAATCCTAGGCACCTTTGTTTTGGTGTTGACAATCTTTGCTTTGGGGCTTTATGATCTTCAGGCAGGTATCGGAACTTTTGCAGTGGGGACTTTGATTGTCGGTATCGGTCTATCACTAGGTGGGACAACAGGCTATGCCTTGAACCCTGCGCGTGACCTTGGACCTCGTATCATGCACAGTATCCTTCCAATTTCAAACAAGGGAGACGGAGACTGGTCTTATGCCTGGATTCCTGTTGTGGGACCTGTTATCGGAGCAGCCTTGGCCGTGCTTGTATTCTCACTTTTCTAAGACATTAAAACTCAATTATTCATACCTCAATAAACACAACTTACAAAAAATGACCAAAATAAAGGAGTACTTTCTCATTTCATTTTGGTCATTTTGATTTTTTTAAGTTTGTATACTGGTGTTGATTAGTATTTCAGCTAAAAAGTCAGAATCCTTCACCGGTTCCTTCATAAATTTTTTGTTCTTGAATTTTATTTATTGTGTGAATAATTTTGTCTCATTATTGGGGTTCAGTACTAAGAGTCAGTTGGATTTTTTATTTTAAGAAATGAAATAATAGAAGTATTTATAGTTTTTAAATTATGATATAATGAATAAAGTTAACTATCTTTGGTAATATGATAGGAACTAATTTTAAAAAGATAAATCATGAGATGAGAAAAAGAAAAAAGGAGTTTGTCTGGTATGAATTATTTCGAGGGGAATGAGTTTTTCCTTCTTTTGTTTGTAGTTTTACTGATTGGTTTTGTAGTAAACTTTTTTGAAAAACGTAAGGACTACTATATTTTGGCGCTCTCCCTCTTATTTGCAGGAGCTATTTATGGCAAGAGCCGAGCGATGATGGTCTATTTGCTTGTCTTTGTTGTTTATCAATATTTTCTGGTTTTTCTAGCACAGAAGATAGAAGCAAAGAGACTGAAATCACTGGTTTTCCTATCCATTCTTCCTTTGGTGCTTAATAAAGTCTTTGCCCTGACTTCTCTGCATTTGTTGGCCTTTATTGGAATTTCTTACATGTCCTTTAAGACCATTCAGATCATGCTGGAGATATCGGATGGCTTGATTAAAGAAAAGATTAGCATAAAAGACTACCTGCAATTTTTACTTTTTTTCCCTACAGTTAGTGCTGGTCCGATTGATCGGAGTAGGAGATTTTTAAAAGAGATAAACGAGGTCATGCCTCGAAAAGAGTATCTAGAGTTAGCAGGGGACGGTGTGTATCGTATCGTTCTAGGCCTTCTCTACAAGGTTGTTTTATCAACCTATGTTTATCAGATGTTACTCGCTCTAAATAATACTGGCACAGTCGTTTACTCAATCAAGTATATGTACCTCTATACCTTGTATCTGTTCTTCGACTTTGCAGGCTATAGTCTAATGGCCGTTGGAAGTAGCAATATTCTAGGTATTCAGACACCGATGAACTTTAACAAACCTTTCTTGAGTGTCGATATCAAGGATTTCTGGACCAGATGGCATATCACCTTGTCGACCTGGTTGAGAGATTTTGTATTTTCAAGAGTATTGATGCAGGTTATCAGGAAAAAATGGTTTAAAAATAGACTACACAATGCAACCTATGCCTATATGGTCAATATGTTAGTCATGGGTTTTTGGCATGGCCTTAGTGTTAGCTACATTGTTTATGGTTTTTATCACGGTGTCTTGATGGCTGGATTTGAAGTGTATCAAAAGAAAAGCAATTTTTATAAGAAAAATAAAAATAAAAATTGGTATAAACTACTAAGTTGGTTTGTGACCATGAATTTGGTTATGCTTGGTTTCTTTATCTTTTCAGGTGAACCCTATAAAATCTTACTTACGATTTTAAAGAGATAAGAACTTGAAAAGAGATTGGACGGATCGAAGGGATAGGATAAAACTAGATGATTAAACTAAAAGCATTTTTGCTATCGCTTGTGCTCGTAATTGCGACGCTTGCCCTTTTAAATGTGACATACGTCAAGAAGATTGATGATTATTATAAAGTAAAGGATAACAGTATTCGCTATAGCACTTCGTATGAAAAGTATAAAAGTAGAGATATTCTGACAAGCAATATTACTCCCAATACACTGGTTTTATTGGGCTCATCAGAGTTGGTTGCGACGATAAATGAAGACTACCATCCCAATAAAATTTTTAACTACAACGATTTTAATATCATGCAGATTGGAACCAGCTATTCACAAAACATCATTCAGGCTACGACCTTGGGCTCAATTGAAGGATCTATGACTAAGCGAAAAGTGGCTATAATAGAGTCGGTTCAGTGGTTTGAAAAAGATGGGACTCATCAAGATGCCTTTTTGAACAAGGCTTCTCAGGAACATATTTTCCATATGCTAGATAATGATAAGATTAGTAAGGAAACGAAAGAAAAACTAATCAATCGCATTATCGAGATTACCAAGGGGAACAAGCAACAAAATGACATCTACAAAAAATACAAAAGTTATTTCATAGATGAGAAAGGAACGATTGTTGATAAAAAACTATTAGAGTTTGATAACGCGATTTATTCCTTTAAACTCAAACAGACTTTTTATCAAAAACATGCCAAATCAGATTATCCTTCACTAGGAGACAAAACCCCAGACTATGATTGGGAGAAAATGACGAATCAGTTTGTAGAAGAGGTCAAAAAGAAAACAGACAATAATGATTATGCTGTTGATAATAACTACTACAATACTTATTTAAAAGATCGTTATACATCGCTGAAGAATTCTAATAAAGATTTGAGCTACCTCGAGTCACCAGAGTATTCAGATATGGAACTTTTCTTGACAGTTGCCAAGGAATTGGGCATTGAAGTTGAGGTCATTATTTTCCCAGTAAATGGTAAATGGAATGACTACACAGGTGTCTCAAGAGAGATGCGGGAGAAAACTTATAAAAAAATAGAAGATGTCGCAAAAAACTATGGTGCAACGGTATTAAACTATGGAAACAGAGAGTATGATGATTACTTTTTATTTGATGTGATGCACGTTGGAGTGAAAGGATGGATGGAAGTTGAAAAAGAACTATACAAATTTGCAAACTAAGCTAACTAACACACATCGCTTAATCTTGTGGACGTTATTTTTTTATACGGTTATCTTAAGCATTGTGATTTATTGTTTTGTGACCGATTTTTCGAACATTCAAGAATTCATCTACAGTGAATTCTAGGATTACATACTATAAAAATCTCTAGATAAAGTGAGACATAAGATAAGGCTCTATAATATTTATAGTGGAAAAATCCTCTATAGGTAGTATGGAGCCTACTATGTTGTAGCTCCCCATATAATCCATACTGAAAAGCATTTAAGCTATCATTAGAAAGAATCATATGGAACAAATTAATGTTACTGGAACGTAGTGAAAATAGACGGGTAAACAATTGAAAAACTAGTCTATAAAGTGGTATAATAGCAGAAAAATAAATTAGTAAGAAATTGATTTTATTTTAGCGGAAAATTACAGAAATGAATGGTTTTTCTTGATGAAACAGAGAAAAGAATTGTACATATTTCTTGGTCGGACAGCCTTGTATTTTCTTATCTTTCTAGGGCTGCTTTACTTCTTTAGCTATCTTGGTCAGGGTCAAGGAAGCTTTATCTATAATGAATTTTAACTTGAAGGAGAATCCTTATTATGTCAAATAAAGCAATCGTAGATATGATTGAAACCATTGAGCATTTTGCTCAGACACAGCCTAGCTATCCTGTTTACAATGTTTTGGGACAGGAACACACTTATGGAGATTTAAAGGCTGATTCGGATAGTTTGGCTGCAGCCATCGATCAACTGGATTTACCAGAGAAGTCTCCTGTGGTTGTCTTTGGAGGCCAAGAATATGAAATGTTGGCAACATTTGTAGCGCTGACTAAGTCAGGTCATGCCTACATTCCGATTGATAGCCATTCGGCCTTGGAGCGAGTTTCAGCTATTTTAGAAGTAGCGGAGCCAAGCTTGATTATTGCCATCTCAGATTTTCCATTGGAGCAGATTTCTACACCGATGTTGAATCTAGCTCAGGTTCATGAAGCCTTTGCTCAAGGGACTAGCTATGAGATCACGCATCCAGTCAAGGGAGATGATAACTACTACATTATCTTTACTTCTGGTACGACTGGTAAGCCTAAGGGAGTGCAGATTTCCCATGATAACCTCCTCAGTTTTACCAACTGGATGATTACGGATAAGGAATTTGCGACGCCAAGTCGTCCGCAAATGCTGGCTCAGCCACCTTATTCTTTTGACCTGTCTGTCATGTACTGGGCGCCGACCTTGGCACTGGGTGGTACGCTTTTCGCTCTTCCTTCAGCTATTACTCAGGACTTTAAGCAACTCTTTGCGACCATCTTTTCATTGCCAATCGCTATCTGGACATCAACCCCTTCTTTTGCAGATATGGCCATGTTGTCTGAAGCCTTTAATAGTGAGAAAATGCCTGACATCACGCATTTCTACTTTGATGGCGAAGAATTGACGGTTAAAACGGCTCAAAAACTGCGCGAACGTTTCCCAAATGCCCGTATTATCAATGCCTACGGCCCAACAGAAGCGACAGTAGCCCTGTCAGCTGTTGCTGTGACAGACGAGATGTTAGCGACTCTCAAACGCCTACCAATCGGCTATACCAAGGCCGATTCTCCAACCTTTATCATTGACGAGGACGGCAATAAATTGCCAAATGGCGAACAGGGAGAAATCATTGTTTCTGGGCCAGCTGTGTCAAAAGGCTATATGAACAATCCTGAAAAAACAGCGGAAGCCTTCTTTGAGTTTGAAGGTCTGCCAGCCTACCATACAGGAGATGTGGGAACTATGACAGATGAAGGCTTACTTCTCTACGGCGGACGCATGGACTTCCAGATTAAGTTCAACGGTTACCGCATTGAGTTAGAAGATGTCTCTCAAAACCTCAATAAGTCTCGCTTTATCGAGTCTGCTGTAGCTGTGCCACGTTATAATAAAGACCACAAGGTGCAAAATCTATTGGCTTATGTCATCTTGAAAGACGGTGTTCGTGAGCAGTTTGAGCGAGATATTGATATTACCAAGGCTATCAAGGAAGATTTAACAGATATCATGATGTCCTACATGATGCCGTCTAAATTCCTTTACCGAGACAGTTTGCCACTGACTCCAAATGGAAAGATTGACATCAAAGGATTGATTAACGAGGTGAACAAGAGATGATGGAGTTCTTTCAACAGCTTCCTCATTTAGAGCCATATGGGAATCCTCAGTATTTTGTCTATGTGATTGCTGCAACCTTGCCCATCTTTATCGGTCTCTTTTTCAAGAAACGCTTTGCCTGGTATGAAGTGCTGGTTAGCCTCTTCTTTATCGTCACCATGTTGGTAGGTGGGAAGACCAATCAATTGGCTGCCTTGGGTATTTACCTGTGCTGGGAAATATTGCTCGTACTCTTCTACAAGCATTATCGAAAAAGCAAGGATGGCAAGTGGGCCTTCTACCTAGTTAGTTTTCTGTCCCTCCTTCCGATTATCTTTGTCAAGGTGCAGCCGGCTATCAATGGAACGCAGTCTTTGCTTGGGTTTTTGGGTATTTCTTACCTGACCTTTCGTTCGGTTGGGATTATCATCGAGCTGAGAGATGGAGTGATTAAGGATTTTACCCTCTGGGAATTCCTCCGTTTTCTTCTCTTCATGCCGACTTTTTCAAGTGGTCCAATCGATCGCTTTAAGCGTTTTAATGAAAATTATCAGACCATTCCTGAGCGGGATGAGTTGATGGATATGCTGGAAGAATCCGTTCGCTATATCATGTGGGGATTTTTGTACAAGTTTATCCTGGCTCATGTTTTAGGAGAAACTTTACTACCTCCTCTGAAGAATCTAGCCCTGCAGTCAGGTGGCTTCTTTAACCCCTATGCCTTGGCAGTTATGTATACCTTTGGTCTGGAACTCTTCTTTGACTTTGCAGGTTACTCTATGTTTGCCTTAGCCATTTCAAATTTGATGGGAATCCGTAGCCCAATCAACTTTAACAAACCATTTTTATCAAGGGATTTAAAGGAATTTTGGAATCGCTGGCATATGAGTCTCTCTTTCTGGTTCCGTGACTTTGTCTTTATGCGAATGGTGATGGTATTGACCAGAAAGAAGGTCTTTAAGAATCGCAATGTAACCTCAAGTGTGGCCTATATTGTAAATATGCTGATTATGGGATTTTGGCATGGAGTGACTTGGTACTATATCGCCTATGGACTTTTTCATGGATTAGGCTTGGTCATCAATGACGCTTGGATTCGCAAGAAAAAAACGCTCAATAAGGAACGGAAAAAAGCAGGGAAGCCTGCTCTACCTGAGAATCGCTGGATTCAGTTGCTTGGCATGGTTGTCACCTTCCATGTCGTCATGCTGTCATTCTTAATCTTTTCTGGATTCTTGAATGATTTATGGTTTAAAAAATAAAAGGAAATAAAATATGGATATCAAATCAGAAGTTATCGAAATTATTGATGAGTTGTTTATGGAAGATGTTTCTGACATGATGGATGAAGATCTTTTTGATGCAGGTGTCTTGGATAGTATGGGAACGGTTGAGTTGATTGTGGAGATTGAAAACCGTTTTGACATTCGTGTCCCTGTAACAGAGTTTGGTCGCGATGACTGGAATACAGCTAATAAAATCATAGCTGGCATTGTGGAGCTACAAAATGCTTAAACGCTTATGGATGATCTTCGGACCGGTCTTGATAGCTGGTTTGTTGGTTTTTTTGCTCATTTTCTTTTATCCTACTAGTAAAAGTTATAATTTATCACAAGAAAAACGATATGCAGCAGCGATTAGTACACAAAGTTTCAGAGAAAGATTTCAGAAAGTGAGAGCTCTTTCGGATCCAAGTCTACGATTTATTCCCTTTTTTGGTTCTAGTGAGTGGATTCGATTTGATAGTATGCATCCAGCTGTTTTAGCAGAGAAGTACAATCGTTCCTATAGACCCTATTTTTTAGGTCAAGCAGGAGCAGCTTCTTTGAATCAGTACTTTGGTATGCAGCAAATATTGCCAGAGATAGAAAATAAACAAGCTGTTTTTGTTATTTCTCCTCAGTGGTTCACAGAAACAGAGTATGAACCTGCAGTTTTTCGTAGGTATTTTAACACGGATCAATTGGGCGCTTTTTTAGAAAATCAGTCTGGAGATGTGTCAAGTCGTTACGCTGCTAAGCGTTTAATGACAAAGTATCCTGATGTAGTATTGGGAGATATAGTCAAAAAAATAACCGAGGGTGAGCAACTTTCAGAAATAGATCAGACACTTATAGATACATTGGCACGATTCAACCAAAAACAATCATTTCTATTTGGACAATTGTCAGTGAATGATGGAGAAAAATATAGAGATCGTGTGGAGAAGTATTTAAAAGACTTACCAGATAAATTTTCCTACGATGCATTGAGAGAAATTGCTGTAAAAGATGCTGAAGCAAATACCACGAATAATGATATGGGGATGGAAAATCATTTCTATGATACGCAAGTAAAGAAAGATTTAAAAAAGTGGAAGGATTATCAGAAAAATTATAATTTTCTAAAATCATCTGAATATAATGACTTGCAATTAGTTTTAAATCAATTTGCGAATTCAAAAGTAAATGTATTGTTTGTGATTCAACCTGTTAATAAAAAATGGATTGATTATACAGGGTTAAATCAAGATATGTATCAACATGCAGTTGAAAAGATTCGTTATCAGTTAGAAAGTCAAGGTTTTACCAATATAGCAGATTTTTCAAAAAATGGTGCTGAACCTTATTTTGTAAAAGATACAATTCATATTGGTTGGTTAGGTTGGTTGGCTTTTGACAAGGCAGTTGATCCTTTCCTATCCAATCCCACACCAGCCCCGACTTATCATCTGAATGAGCGCTTTTTCAGTAAAGACTGGGCTACTTATGATGGAGATGTCAAGGAATTTCAATAGATCATAATTATAGAAGAGTTCAAGGATGAAACTAGGGCTCTTTGTCAACTGTAGTGGGTTGAAGAAAAGCTAAGCTCGAGAAAGGACAAATTTCGTCCTTTCTTTTTTGATGTTTAGAGCGATAAAAATCCTTTTTTTTGAAGTTTTCAAAGTTCCGAAAACCAAAGGCATTGCGCTTGATAAGTTTGATGAGATTATTGGTCGCTTCTAATTTGGCGTTTGAATAGGGTAGTTGAAGGGCATTGACAATTTTCTCTTTGTCCTTTAGAAAGGTTTTAAAGACAGTCTGAAAAAGAGGATGAACCTGCTTTATATTGTCCTCAATCAGTCCGAAAAATTTGTCTGCCTCTTTGTTCTGAAAGTGAAAAAGCAGGAGCTGGTAGAGATGATAGTGGTGTTTCAAGTCTTCTGAATAGTTCAAAAGCTTGTCTAGAATCTCTTTATTGGTCAAGTGCATACGAAAAGTAGGACGATAAAAACGTTTATCGCTAAGTTTACGACTATCCTGTTGGATGAGTTTCCAGTAGCGTTTGATAGCCTTGTATTCATGAGATTTTCGTTCAAACTGATTCATGATTTGGACACGCACACGACTCATAGCACAGCTTAGATGTTGTACAATATGGAAACGATCTAGAACGATTTTAGCACACGGAAAAAGTTTTCTAGCCAAGTCATAGTAGGGACTAAACATATCCATAGTAATGATTTTCACTCGACATCGGACTGCCCTATCATATTTAAGAAAGTGATTTCGGATAATAGCTTGTGTTCTACCTTCAAGAACAGCGGTGATATTGAGCTTTTCAAAATCTTGCGCAATGAAACTCATCTTTCCCTTTGTAAAGGTATACTCGTCCCAGGACATAATCTGTGGAAGGCGAGAAAAATCATGTTTAAAGTGAAAGTCATTGAGCTTGCGAATAACAGTTGAAGTTGAAATGGACAGCTGATGAGCAATATCGGTCAAAGAAGTCTTTTCAATCAGCTTTTGAGCAATTTTTGATTAATGATACGAGGGATTTGATGATTTTTCTTTACTAGAGGAGTCTCAGTGACCGTCATTTTAGAGCACTGATAGTACTTAAAACGGCGTTTTTTAAGGAGAATTCTAGTAGGCATACCAGTTGTTTCGAGGTAAGGGATCTTAGACGGTTTTTGAAAGTCATATTTCTTCATTTGACTTCCACAATCAGGACAAGATGGGGCATCGTAGTCCAATTTAGCAATGATTTCCCTGAGTGTATCCCTATTGATGATATCTATAATTTGAATATTAGGGTCTTTAATGTCTAGTAATTTTGTGATAAAATGTAATTGTTCCATATGAATCTTTCTAATGAGTTGTTTTGTTGCTTTTCATTATAGATATTATGGAACTTTTTTTCTACAACAAAATAGGCTCCATAATATCCATAGGGGATTTACCCACTACAAATATTATAGAGCCGAAACTAGTTTTCACGTTTTTTCTTGACTCTTTTTTTGGTTGTGATATAATTAACCAGTAAATAATTTTGCACAGAATAGTATTTTCTCTTAAAAAAGAGAAATCCAAAAGGAAAGGAGTCAGATATGAGACAGCTAGCTAAGGATATTGATGCTTTTTTAAATGAGGTAATTTTGCAGGCAGAAAATCAGCATGAAATTCTAATAGGTCATTGCACTAGCGAGGTGGCACTGACCAATACTCAGGAGCACATTCTCATGCTTTTGTCAGAGGAATCTTTAACAAATTCAGAATTGGCGCGTCGTCTCAATGTCAGTCAGGCGGCAGTTACCAAGGCCATTAAGTCTTTGGTCAAGGAAGGAATGTTGGAGACATCTAAGGATCCAAAGGATGCGCGTGTGATTTTTTATCAGTTGACTAATTTGGCTCGTCCAATCGCTGAGGAGCACCATCATCACCATGAGCATACACTTTTAACCTATGAACAAGTGGCAACTCAGTTTACTCCAAATGAACAAAAAGTGATCCAGCGGTTTTTGACTGCTTTAGTAGGAGAAATCAAATAATGAGATATATTACGGTAGAGGATTTATCCTTCTATTATGATAAGGAGCCCGTTCTTGAACATATCAATTATAGTGTTGATAGTGGGGAATTTGTTACCTTGACAGGGGAAAATGGGGCAGCTAAGACGACACTCATCAAGGCCAGTCTTGGAATTCTTCAGCCACGCATTGGCAAGGTGACCATTTCAAAGACAAATACGCAGGGTAAAAAATTGCGAATTGCCTACCTGCCTCAGCAAATTGCCAGCTTTAATGCTGGTTTTCCAAGTACGGTTTATGAATTTGTCAAGTCGGGTCGCTATCCGCGAAAAGGTTGGTTCCGTCGCTTGAATGCTCATGATGAGGAGCATATCAAGGCTAGTTTGGACTCAGTTGGCATGTGGGAACACCGAGACAAACGCTTGGGGTCTCTATCTGGAGGACAAAAACAGCGAGCGGTGATTGCGCGTATGTTTGCTTCGGATCCAGATGTGTTTATCCTAGATGAGCCGACAACGGGGATGGATGCAGGAAGTAAAAATGAATTTTATGAACTCATGCACCACAGCGCCCATCATCATGGCAAGGCTGTTTTGATGATTACCCATGACCCTGAAGAAGTTAAGGACTATGCGGACCGCAATATCCATCTAGTCCGTAACCAAGACTCACCATGGCGTTGTTTCAATGTTCATGAGAATGATCAGGAGGTAGGCCATGCTTAGTTTATTATCTTATGACTTTATGCAGCGTGCCTTTCTGGCCGTTATTGCTATGAGTCTTTTCTCGCCAGTTCTTGGAACCTTCCTTATCTTGCGTCGTCAGAGTTTGATGAGTGATACCCTTAGCCACGTTTCGCTTTCGGGTGTAGCCTTTGGTCTGGTTCTAGGAATTTCTCCGACTATTTCTACTATTGCCATTGTCTTGATTGCGGCAGTCTTCCTGGAGTATCTCCGTACGGTTTACAAGAACTTTATGGAAATCGGGACAGCTATCCTCATGTCAACAGGTCTGGCTGTTTCTCTGATTGTCATGAGCAAGGGTAAAAGCTCGAGTTCTATGAGTTTGGACCAGTACCTTTTCGGCTCAATCGTGACTATTAGCGAAGAGCAGGTCATTTCCCTCTTTGTCATTGCGGCGGTTGTCTTGATTTTGACCTTCCTCTTCCTTCGTCCTATGTATATCCTGACCTTTGATGAGGATACGGCCTTTGTGGATGGCTTGCCAGTTCGTACCATGTCCATTCTTTTTAACATGGTGACGGGGGTGGCCATTGCCCTTATGATTCCAGCTGCGGGAGCTCTTCTGGTATCGACCATTATGGTCTTGCCAGCTAGTATTGCCCTGCGTCTGGGGAAAAACTTTAAATCGGTTATGCTGCTTGCCAGTGCTATTGGATTTTTGGGAATGGTAGCAGGACTTTACATTTCCTACTATGCAGAAACACCTGCAAGTGCAAGTATTACCATTATTTTTGTAACTGTCTTTTTACTCATTAGTTTAGTAAGACGTTTTATCAAATAGGAGATGAACATGAAAAAAATTAGCTTATTACTCGCCAGTCTATGTGCCTTGTTTTTAGTGGCTTGTTCCAATCAAAAGCAGGCAGATGGCAAACTAAATATTGTGACAACCTTTTACCCTGTCTATGAATTTACCAAGCAAGTCGCAGGAGATACGGCTAATGTAGAGCTCCTAATCGGTGCTGGTACAGAACCCCATGAATATGAACCGTCTGCCAAGGCAGTTGCCAAAATCCAAGATGCAGATACCTTCGTTTATGAAAATGAAAACATGGAAACATGGGTTCCTAAATTGCTAGATACCTTGGATAAGAAAAAGGTCAAAACCATCAAGGCGACAGGCGATATGTTGCTTTTGCCAGGTGGTGAGGAAGAAGAGGGAGACCATGACCATGGAGAAGAAGGCCATCACCATGAGTACGATCCCCATGTTTGGTTATCACCAGTTCGTGCCATTAAACTAGTAGAGCACATCCGTGACAGCTTGTCAGCAGATTATCCTGATAAAAAAGAGACTTTTGAGAAGAATGCAGCTGCCTATATCGAAAAATTACAAGCCTTGGATAAGGCTTATGCAGAAGGCTTGTCTCAAGCCAAACAAAAGAGCTTTGTAACGCAACACGCAGCCTTTAACTATCTCGCCTTGGACTATGGACTCAAACAAGTCGCAATCTCAGGTCTCTCTCCAGATGCAGAACCATCAGCTGCACGTTTGGCAGAATTGACAGAGTATGTCAAGAAAAATAAAATTGCCTATATCTACTTTGAAGAAAATGCTTCACAAGCCCTTGCTAACACACTTTCAAAAGAGGCAGGTGTCAAAACAGATGTCCTTAATCCTTTAGAAAGTCTGACAGAAGAGGATACCAAGGCTGGTGAAAACTATATTTCCGTGATGGAGAAAAACCTCAAGGCTTTGAAACAAACAACGGACCAAGAGGGCCCAGCAATCGAACCTGAAAAGGCAGAGGATACCAAGACAGTCCAAAATGGTTACTTTGAGGATGCAGACGTCAAGGACCGCACCTTGAGTGACTATGCAGGTAACTGGCAATCAGTTTATCCTTTCCTTGAAGATGGAACTTTTGATCAAGTCTTTGACTACAAGGCTAAGTTGACTGGTAAGATGACTCAGGCTGAGTACAAGGCCTACTATACAAAAGGCTATCAGACAGATGTGACTAAGATTAACATCACTGATAATACTATGGAATTTGTTCAAGGTGGACAAAGTAAGAAATTCACCTACAAGTATGTTGGTAAGAAAATCTTGACTTACAAGAAAGGCAATCGTGGCGTGCGCTTCCTCTTTGAAGCAACGGATGCAGACGCTGGACAGTTCAAGTATGTTCAGTTTAGTGACCATAATATCGCCCCAGTTAAGGCAGAACATTTCCATATCTTCTTTGGAGGTACAAGCCAAGAAGCCCTCTTTGAAGAAATGGATAACTGGCCAACCTACTACCCAGATAACCTATCTGGCCAAGAAATTGCCCAAGAAATGTTGGCGCATTGATGAGAAATCGACTAGTTCATAGGAGCTAGTCGGTTTTTTGAAATAGGGGCTGATATATAGCCTATTTCATGTGTCGGCGGATAGCCTATAGCTGTTATCTTTGGTAGATGCAATTTTGTTTCAAGGAGCAGAGTATCATATTGAAAAAGGATCTTATAAATAATAATCAAATTTCACTTCTTTTAAAAACATTTGTTAGATATTTCACAAATGATTGAAAACGAATACAAAAAGTAATATAATGATGTTAAATAGATAGCGCGAAGGCGCAGGAGGAAAATTATATGGCTACATTTTATGTTCCGGCAGTCAACCTTATTGGAAAAGGTGTTGTAAATGAAGTGGGTCCTTATATCAAGGAACTTGGCTATAAAAAGGCACTTTTGGTGACAGATAAGTTTATCGAAGGAAGTGACATTTTGCCTAAGGTTTTAAAACCGCTAGATACAGAAGGAATCGAATATGTCATCTTTAGCGATGTAGAGCCAAACCCTACTTGTAAGAATGTCACAGATGGGGTAGCTGCTTTGGAAGAACATGGATGTGATTTTATCATCAGTCTTGGTGGGGGCTCTCCACAGGATGCAGCTAGTTGTATCTCTATCATGGCTACAAATGGTGGAAAACCACAGGATTATGAAGGGCTTCATAAGTCTGCTAAAAAAGGCTTGCCAGTTGTAGCTATCAATACTACTGCAGGTACATCAGCAGAAATTACCATTAACTATGTGATTACCGACGAAGAACGCAAGGTTAAGATGGTAATGGTTGACAAGAATAGCCTTGCTCTTATCTCTGTTAATGACCCTGAATTGATGATTTCAAAACCTCAAGCCTTGACTGCTGCGACAGGTATGGATGCTCTGACTCACGCTGTTGAAGCTTTGGTAACACCTGGTGCTTATGATGTAACCAAGAAACTGTCTATTGGTGCTATTGAGCTTATCAAGGAATACCTTCCTCGCGCTGTAGCAAATGGACACGATATTGAAGCGCGTGAAGGTATGGTCAATGCTATTTTCCTTGGTGGTATGAGCTTTAACAATGCTGGTCTTGGTTATGTTCACTCAATGGCTCATCAACTCGGTGCAGTATATAACTTGCCACACGGTGTTTGCTGTGCCATGTTGCTACCAGTTATAGAACGTGAAAATGCTAAACGTGTACCAGAAGCTTTCCGCAATGTTGCTAAGGCCTTGGGACTCCATGTAGAGGATAAATCAGATGAAGAGTGTGCCGATTATGCGATTGCTGAGATTGAGAAGCTTTCTGAGACAGTAGGTATTCCTAAGAAATTGACTGAACTTGGTATTGAAGAAAAAGATTTCGACTTTGAATACCTTTCTAAGAATGCCTTGATTGATGCCTGCGCACCAGGAAACCCATTTATGCCAACCTTAGAAGAAACGATTGCCTTTTATAAAGAGTTGTTTTAGCAAGAGATTTGACGACAATGTGACAATTCACCTCTAATTATTGACATTTCAGGAAAAATTGCAGTAAAAACTGCACATCCTTCTTTAAATGTGCTATAATACAGAAAAAAATAATGATGGAGGTCGTCGCGATGGTAACAACATTTTTGATGATTTTTGTGGTGGTTTGTGTGCTCCTATTGGTGATAGTCACACTGAGTACAGTTTATGTGGTTCGTCAACAGTCGGTGGCGATTATTGAACGCTTTGGGAAATACCAAAAGGTTGCCAATAGCGGTATTCACATCCGCTTGCCTTTTGGGATTGACTCGATTGCAGCGCGGATTCAGTTGCGCTTGTTGCAAAGCGATATTGTGGTTGAGACTAAGACCAAGGACAATGTGTTCGTTATGATGAATGTAGCGACTCAGTACCGTGTTAATGAGCAGAGCGTAACAGATGCCTACTATAAACTCATGCGTCCAGAATCTCAGATTAAATCTTATATCGAAGATGCTCTTCGCTCTTCTGTTCCCAAATTAACCTTGGATGAATTGTTTGAGAAAAAAGATGAGATTGCCCTTGAAGTTCAACACCAAGTAGCAGAAGAAATGACTACTTACGGTTATATTATCGTGAAAACCTTGATTACCAAGGTCGAACCAGATGCAGAAGTCAAGCAATCCATGAATGAAATCAATGCGGCGCAGCGCAAGCGGGTCGCAGCGCAAGAATTGGCGGAAGCTGATAAGATTAAAATCGTCACTGCAGCTGAAGCCGAAGCAGAAAAAGATCGCCTCCATGGTGTGGGGATTGCCCAACAACGTAAGGCGATTGTGGATGGCTTAGCAGAGTCTATCACCGAACTCAAGGAAGCCAATGTTGGCATGACAGAAGAACAAATCATGTCCATCCTCTTGACCAACCAGTATTTGGATACCTTGAATACCTTTGCCTCTAAAGGAAATCAAACCATCTTTTTACCAAATACGCCAAATGGTGTGGATGATATTCGTACACAAATCTTGTCAGCTCTACGTGCTGAGAAGAAATAATAGACTAAAGAGCTTGGAGTCAGGCTCTTTTTTAGTTATGGTGAGAGATGAATCTTAGCTTAAATAAGACTATTCACAAAAGTTACTAACAGGTTGTGGATAAGTGTGGATAACTGTCAGTGTTCTGCTGCTACTATTAGTTCACTGAATCTATTTAATAGACCAAACATATATTATTTCCTATAAATTTGGAAGTAAGAAACACTTTAAGTTAGTTATTAACAAATTGTGGAAAAACTTGTGAATTGCTATGGGGATAGAGTGTAGGTCTACTATCTGACAAGCAGATAGATACCTAATACTCTCATTTTTATAATAGATGATATAGAGTGTTTCTCGTGAAACATAAAATTTCTGTACATTTTCCTATTTATACCTGATCTAGTTAGACAAATTAATGCTAAAATAAAAGAGAGGTGTTATTTCCGTAAAACTTGGAAAAGGTTGCTACAGGAATATACAGATTTCTAAAAAAGAAACATTAGGAGAATTGGCAGATGTGATTTTAGGGAGTCTTGATTTTACAGATGATCATACTCATGAATCTTTCATGGATAGTGTTGTTTGGAGCGATGAGGATTTTTATCATATCAGCTTTATTGTGGGAAGATTTACTTCGTTTTCTCCTGAAATTGAGTTTTTGTCCAGCCTCTAAACAAAAATTTAAGTTCAGTCTAGATAGGACTAGTATTTCAATGAGATGGTTTATTGTGGCTTGCTAGATTAGTTGCTAAGTCGGTAGTTAAGATTAAGTTTTACTTTTTTAAAACTTCAATCCTGCTTATGCGTCTTATGTGATTAATAATATTTTCGCAACATTACCATTTTTGCTGACTTTTTTACATAGGGTGTTTGGGTAAATACTGGCGCGAGAGTTAGGAATGATAGCTTTTCAACTTAAGGAGGAAAATAAGTATGACACCATTAAAATGGTTTGCTGGAGGCAGTGAAAGACGTTGTGAAGCCATGACTATCATAAATCATCTATTGGAAGATATAAAGGATACGCCTCAACTGACTCCCTTGAAAAATCAGTTAGTGAGTTATAAAAGACGATTAAAGGACGATGGGACCTCTACCCCATTTATTTTGAGTCAAATGAATGTTGACATCTCACGTGTGTTGATTGATAACAAGCTGAGTTTGTCAGAAAATCAAGCCGATCAGATCAAAAAATTGAGAGAATTATCAGCTATTCGCTATGGCTACTGATGAAGTACAGGGATAGGACTCTTTCTATAAATTTTCAGTCAAATAAATTGCATTCGTTTTCTTAAGCAGGTATACTAGTATAGTTAGATGAAAAATTCTGAAAATTTAAGAATAGAAAAGAGAACAAATCTTATGGCAAAAGATATTCGTGTCTTACTTTACTACCTTTATACTCCAATTGAAAATGCAGAGCAATTTGCTGCAGACCACTTGGCTTTCTGTAAATCAATCGGCCTTAAAGGCCGTATCCTAGTCGCTGACGAAGGAATTAACGGAACCGTTTCAGGTGATTACGAAACAACTCAAAAATACATGGACTACGTTCACAGCCTCCCAGGCATGGAAGACCTCTGGTTCAAGATTGACGAAGAGAGTGAACAAGCTTTCAAGAAGATGTTTGTTCGCTATAAGAAAGAAATTGTCCACCTTGGTTTGGAAGACAACGACTTTGACAATGACATCAACCCACTTGAAACAACAGGTGCTTACTTGTCTCCAAAAGAGTTCAAAGAAGCTCTTCTTGACGAAGATACAGTTGTCCTTGACACACGTAACGATTATGAGTACGACCTAGGACACTTCCGTGGGGCTATCCGCCCAGATATCCGCAACTTCCGTGAGTTGCCACAATGGGTTCGTGATAACAAAGAAAAATTCATGGACAAGCGTGTCGTGGTTTACTGTACAGGTGGGGTTCGCTGTGAGAAATTCTCAGGCTGGATGGTCCGTGAAGGCTACAAAGATGTCGGTCAATTGCACGGAGGAATTGCAACTTACGGTAAAGACCCAGAAGTCCAAGGTGAGCTTTGGGATGGGAAAATGTACGTCTTTGACGAGCGTATTGCCGTAGATGTTAACCATGTCAACCCAACTATCGTAGGAAAAGACTGGTTTGACGGAACACCATGTGAACGTTATGTCAACTGTGGAAATCCATTCTGTAACCGTCGTATCTTGACATCAGAAGAAAATGAAGACAAGTACCTTCGTGGATGTTCACACGAGTGCCGTGTTCACCCACGTAACCGCTATGTTTCAGAACATGAATTGACACAAGCTGAAGTTGTCGAGCGCCTAGCCGCTATCGGTGAAAGCTTGGATCAAGCAGCTACTGTATAAGATCAAACAGTCCTCAGGGGCTGTTTTTCTATGCTTTTTACTCAAAAATCTAAAGTTTGTTTCTGTATCTTTCAGAAAAATAAGGTATACTATATGTAAACGATTTCAAAGGAGTCCAGTTATGACGAAAACATTTTTTATTCCAAATAAACAGAGCATTTTAGGAGAACAGGAAATTTTGACTGCCAAGTCTATCTTGGCCTTGGTAGATGGCTTGGAGTCACATAGCTATGATGCTGTCTATCTCCGTCAGCCTCTTAATCGTCTCGAGTATATCGAGTGTGCAATAGTGGGGCAATCACAATTTCTTTTTAAGGTCAGTTATGCTGATGGTCAAAAGGCTTACCGTGTCGATCTTCCTGACTTACTCACGAAGACAGACTGGCAGATTATCAAATCATTTTTAGATGCTCTGCTTGCTTATACAGAAACTGAGATTGAAGGACTAGATGGTTTTGATTTTGAAGCGTATTTCCAAGCAAGTATTCAAGCTCATATTGCAGACACTGCGGTTCGTTTTACGATTTGCCAAGGAATTTTTAATCCTGTTTTCTTTAGTCATGAGGACTTGAAAAACTTTTTAGAGGTAGATGGTTTGGCACAGTTTGAAGCACGTGTACGTGCAGTTCAAGAGACAGATGCTTACTTTGCAAGAGTTTCCTTCTATCAGGATGGAGAAGGACAAGTTCACGGTGTTTACCATCTGGCTCAAGGAGTCAAGACAGTGTTACCGAGAGAACCATTTGTTCCTGCTACCTACATTGAGCAATTGGTGGATAAGGAAGTCCAGTGGGAAATCGACTTGGTTCAAATCACAGGAGATGGCTCTAAACCAGAAGACTATGAAGCTATCGCTCGCTTGAACTATGCAAAATTCCTAGAGTCACTACCATCAGCATCTTACCACCAACTAGATGCCAATCAATTAGAAATACAACCCATCCTAAGACAAGATTTTAAAGCATTAGCACAAGAAAAGTAAAGCAGAAGCAGGTCAATCGACTTGCTTTTTTGATATAGAAAAATCCTGCCATGGAAGACAGGATTGCTACTCAATGAAAATCAAAGAGCAAACTAGGAAGCTAGCCGCAGGCTGTACTTGAGTACGGTAAGGCGAAGCTGACGTGGTTTGAATTTGATTTTCGAAGAGTATGAAGTTTAAAGAAAGGCCAAGATACGAAGATAATCCCCAATCAGTGCCACTTCAGCTACAAAGAAGAGGAGGATAATGACTCCGTTCACAAGGACAGACAAGAATAATTGATAGAAGGAGTCGGTTTCACTTGCTTGACTTGGTCTTGTAATGATATGGAGACTGGCAAGCAGAATGATTCCAATGCTAATCACACACAAGAGAGCCGTAAATCGCAGGCTGTCAAAGAAGGCAAAGAAACTAGCAATAGCAGTGAGGAAGATTGGAATTGCTAAGAGTTGACTATATTGTTGGAGAACCTTTTCTAGCGTCCAGTCCTTTTCTTGGTAGATAAATCGTCTCACGACGAAACTACCCAAGAGGAATGAAAAGAAGAAGAGTGTTGTTGCTACTAGGATAGAGATAATCGAAAAGAGATTCAATGAAGCAAATTGTTCAGGGAAGTGATTATGCATAGTTGCTATATGTCCATAGTAAGCATGTTTGATGTGGTAGATACTAAAGAAAAAGGAAGATGCAGAAAACAGAATGAGCAAGAGAAAGGCTGTGTAGCTGTGTGTGCTACTTGTTTCAAGCTTGCTTGTTGGAGATTTGAGAGCCTCCACTAGCCAAGACCAAAAATCAAGCGCTTGCTCTTTCCATCTATCCGTAGATTTTGGAGCTTGGTCGGGGATATAGGGACTTTCTAAGGATTGACTGATAAGAAGGGGCTCTTTCGTGGTTGGTTTTTGCTGAGGAAGTGCTTCTTGACTCTCTTCAGCTATAGTGACTTTTTCTGTTTCCCCAGAAAGATCTTGCTCTTCTTCAGTAGAATCTAATGCCTTCTTTTCTTCTATTTCTGTTATCGATTCACTGTCTTCAGGCGTTTCAATTTTCTCTTCTTGCTGATTTTCAAGTTCGACTTTAGCTTGAGAGACTTCCTCCTCTACTTGAGTATTTTTTTCAATTGGTGTATCGAGATCGGCTATCGTTTCTTCAGCCTTGTCTGCAACCTCTTGAGCTTGCTCTTCAGGTTTGTTCTTGCTTGTTGTTTTTACAAAATCATTACTTTCAAACCATTCTTGTTTCATGGTAGAACCTCCTTTTTAGTTAGATAAATATGCTTTCATAGTAGCAAATGTAAGCGCTTTTGTCAACGATTTCTAGAAGAAGACTCGTGTTCCTCTGATTTGAGTAGATAGATATCCTGGTCTGCTCTGGCGATGAGTTGATCTTTTGCATCTGCTTTTTCTGTCTTATAAGGATTGCTTAATCGTTCATCTTTGTTTTCTTCGTTTTTAAACGAACGCCTTCCTTCTCTTAAAAAATGAAGAATAGAACCATGTTTTGTTGAAAGATCTAAGTTGATTCTTTGTTTTTCTTCTTCGGAAAGTAGCAGATTTAGGTTTGTTTTTGCTACCAATTCCACCTTACCATGTACTTGGATTTTTTCAGCGTGGAAGTGATTCTCTGTTGACTCTAGCTGACTATCTGTAAGGTCTGTATCAAAGATATTAATGATATTAGGGGTTGTGAGTTTACTGTTTTTGATACGACTTCCTTCAATTCGGAGGAGATAGCCATTATTGGTATTGATGGTCGCATTTTCAAGACTAGCATTAGTGATACTAGTTTGTCCACGATTGGCTGACACGTTGATTCCTTTTAGAGTTCTCCCTTTTGGAAGTTGGAGAATAACTTCTTCAAAACGACGAGAGTAGCTACTTGCGATATGGAGAATCCCGCCAATTCCAGAAGAGAGAAATGGAGTTTCAGACAGTTTCTTATCAGTGAGGCTTAGAGTTTTGTCGTTTTGATTTGTGACAAGATCATGGTTAGCAGAAATAGATGGATGGTAAGAAATGTGGATTTGATCATCGAAAGAGTCTGTGATGGTGAGCGCGTGTTCGTGGAGCGTGATCTCTAGGTTTTCGACTTCCTTGCCAAAGGTCAGCTCTTCCATCCGACTATCATAGACAGGTTCCTTGGACATGGCAAGTAGGCTCTTAATCCCGTCAGATTGGATACCTACAAAAAGCAGGATAAAGCCGATAACGGTAGTCACCACACCAAAGATGAGAAATCCTTTTGTCCATTTACGCATACTGGTCACCTCTCTTTCCTTTTTTAAGAACAAATTGCACCAAGCGAACAATGAGTAGACCGAAGAAACGAGCTACATAGGAAATACCTAGTAAGACTAGTGAAGAAGCACCGATAGCCAGTAAACCAGAACCGAAAATCAAGATAAAGGCTGATTTAGCTTGGGCTAAGACAGTAAAACTTTCAACTAAAAATAGGAATCCGCCGATGATACCTAGTATGGAAACCGCAAAGAAAGCCAGAATGACAGTCAAAGCAGCCACAAGGATTCCGAACAGAGCCACGAGGATGGCGATTCCCAGAGGAATGCCGATGGGTGCTGCAAGGAGAGCTAACAAGGCGATATGCAAAATTTGTCTGTTATTCTTTTGAGCGGGTGCTTCATTGATTTTTTTATTGAGAAGATTGGAGAGAACTTCGTGGGCCGCTTCTTTGGGAGTTCCCAAGCTAGCGATGAGTTCTTCTTCTCCTTCGACTCCAGCATCGTCAAAGAGTTCCCTGAAATAGTCCATGGCTTCAATTTGGTCAGCCTGAGGCAGTTTTTTGAGATAGAGTTCTAGCTGAGTCAGGTATTCAGTTCTTGTCATGGCGGATACTCCCTTCTATGATGCCATTAATGGTGTCTGTATAGAGTGCCCATTCATCTTTTAGGGTCACGAGCTGTTCTATACCACCATTTGTCAAGGAGTAGTATTTGCGCATGCGACCTTGGAACTCTCTAGAATAGGTTGTCAGAAAGCTATTGCCTTCCAATTTTTTGAGAATGGGATAGAGCGTAGATTCTTTGATGTTAGCGATCAGCTTAATGGTCTGGCTAATCTCATAACCATAAGAATCATCCTGCTCCAGTACGGCCAAGATGAGAAATTCAATCAAGGCAGAGGATGTTGGAAAGTACATGGGGAACCTCCTTTTCTAATGTGTAAGATTTTTATATATAATTTTTCTACACATACATTGTACATCTAAATGAAAGCCCTGTCAAGAGAAATGTGTAAAATTTTTATATATAAAAAACTTCTAGCCAAAACTAGAAGTTTAGAGGATTTTATCGGCTCTATCCACTGTAAAGAGGGCCACAGTCATGATGATATCGACGAGCAAGAGGGCAGCTACAGCTGGCACCCAAGAGTGGAAAAGGTCAAAACTGTAACCAAAGAGGGTTGGCCCAAAGGCTGCCAGGATATAGCCTCCTGTTTGAGATAGGCCGGACAATTGGGCTGTCTTTTCAGGGGCGCTTGTCTTGAGTGAAAAGTTGACCATGAGATAAGGGAAGAGGGCGCTGGTTGCGGTTCCGATGAGGAGATGGATGGCAAGCCAGTAAAAGAAATTACCGACTGGGAAAAAGAGCATGGAAATGCCGAACACACCAGCTAGTGAAACCAGAGTGAGCATGAGCTGACGGTTGCGAGTAGACAAGCTGGTTGTTAGGCTTGGGATGGTCATTGAAAAAGGAATGCTAATCAGCGAGAAGATAGATGTCAGCAAGCCAGCTTCGTGACTGGATAGGCCTGCATGGATGGCCATAGTAGGTAGCCAGGTCATGGCTGTGTAAAAGAGCAGAGACTGAAAGCCTGCGAAAACAATAACTGCCCAGACTTGTTTATTATGCATGACCTTTGTTTTGTTTTTTTGTTTGGTTTGTGGAGCCAGTCTGTGATTATAGCGGTGATTTGGTAGCCAGACCAAAAAAGTTGCTAGACAGAGTAGGGTGAGGAGGATGATCAATCCTTTCCAAGAACTGGCTTGTGTAATGGGCACAGCTAGATAGGAAGCCAGAGCCGTCGCAATCCCCATAGACGTTACATATAAGGTGGTCAGAAAACCAATTTTCTTTGGTTGATTGGCTTGGATAAGACTAGGAAGCAGGACATTGATGATTGCGATACTTGCCCCAACCATCAAGGTTCCTAGATAGAGCAGGGGTAGATTGATTAGTCGAATCAGAGAACCAATGGTTAAGAAGAAAAGGCTGTAGGTGAAGAGATGCTCCAAGCCGATTTTCTGAGCCAGTCGGGTAGAAAAGAGCGAGAAGAGGGTAAACATGAGGAGGGGAAGGCTGGTCAAGACACCAAGCGAACTAACTTCTACGCCCAGCCCTTGCGAAATATCTCTCAAAATAATGGGTAAAACAGTAAAAGGAGTCCGCAAGGAAACACCAATCAGGATAATACCTGGAACAAAAAAGAGTGATTGCTTTTTCATATAATACCTCTCCTAGCTGATTTTAATAACAGCTTATTTTAAGGCTTTTTCACTATAATGTCAAGTAAGGTTTCTGGCTTTCAAGATAAAAATGGGAAAGTCTTGAAAATTATGATAAAATAGTGGAAGGAAATCTATACATTGGAGAAAAACTGTGTCTGAAAAGCAAAAAATCAGCGTATTGATGTCGGTCTATATTAAGGAAAATCCGACATTTTTAAAGGATGCTATTGAGAGTGTTCAAAATCAGACCCTGAAACCGAGCGAGTTGGTTCTGGTTGAGGATGGGCCTTTGACACCTGAGCTCTATCAGGTGTTAGACCAAGTGGAAGCCCAGTCTGAAATTCCAGTGAAACGCTGCCCTCTTGAGCAGAATCAAGGTTTGGGTCTGGCTCTTCGACAGGGTGTTTTGCAGTGTCAGTATGATATTATTGCCCGTATGGATACGGATGATATAGCAGTTCCAGATCGTTTTGAGAAACAGGTTCAGTTAATGGAGAGAGACAATCTCGACCTATTAGGTGGCCATATTGCAGAGTTTATTGACAATCCTGATGAGATTGTTTCTTATCGTCGTGTTCCAACCCAGCACGCAGATGTTGTAGCTTATCAAAGAATGAGAAGCGCCTTTAACCACATGACTGTCATGTTCAAGAAGGATATGGTTCTCAAGGCAGGTAACTATGAGGATGGCCTTTATATGGAGGATGACCTCCTCTGGCTCAATATGATTGCTGCAGGAGCCAAGACTGGAAATCTGGATCAAATCTTGTGTAAGGTTCGTGTTGGAGCAGGAATGTTTGAGCGTCGTGGGGGACTGCGTTATCTCAAACTCTATCGTCAAGCTCGTCAGCGCATGCTGAAGAGAGGGCAAATTTCTTACATGGAATATGCCAAGAGTGTTGCCATTCAGATGATTGTTGCCCTTTGTCCCGGATTTGTCCGACAGTTTATTTTTATGAAACTGTTACGAAAAAGCAAGTAAAAGATTGTAGCAAATCATAAACTAGAGAAAAAGTGTTATAATAACAATATAACTATTCGGCTCTTTTAAGGAGGAGTAAATTTCTATGAATAAAAAACTCACAGATTATGTGATTGATCTGGTGGAAATTTTAAATAAGCAACAAAAACAGGTTTTCTGGGGAATATTTGATATTTTGAGTATGGTGGTTTCCATCATTGTATCTTATATCTTATTCTACGGATTGATTAATCCAGCACCTGTTGACTACATCATCTACACGAGTTTGGCCTTCCTGTTCTATCAATTGATGATTGGATTTTGGGGGTTGAACGCTAGTATTAGTCGTTACAGCAAGATTACGGATTTCATGAAAATCTTTTTTGGTGTGACTGCTAGCAGTATCTTGTCATATAGTATCTGCTATGCCTTCTTGCCCCTCTTCTCCATCCGTTTTATCGTACTCTTTATCTTGTTGAGTACCTTCTTGATTTTATTGCCACGGATTACTTGGCAACTAATCTATTCAAGACGAAAAAAAGGCAGTGGTGATGGGGAACACCGTCGAACCTTCTTGATTGGTGCTGGTGATGGTGGGGCCCTCTTTATGGATAGTTACCAACATCCAACTAGTGAATTAGAACTTGTCGGTATTTTGGACAAGGATTCTAAGAAAAAGGGCCAAAAACTTGGTGGAATCCCTGTTTTGGGTTCATATGATGATCTGCCTGAATTAGCCAAACGCCATCAAATCGAGCGTGTCATCGTTGCGATTCCGTCGCTTGACCCGTCAGAATATGAACGTATCTTGCAGATGTGTAATAAGCTGGGTGTCAAATGTTACAAGATGCCTAAGGTTGAAACCGTTGTTCAGGGACTTCACCAAGCAGGTGGAGGATTCCAGAAGATTGATATCACAGACCTTTTGGGCCGTCAGGAAATTCGTCTTGACGAATCGCGTCTGGGCGCAGAACTGACAGGTAAGACAATCTTGGTTACAGGTGCTGGTGGCTCAATCGGTTCTGAAATCTGTCGACAAGTTAGCCGTTTCAATCCTGAACGCATTGTTTTGCTCGGTCATGGGGAAAACTCAATCTACCTCGTTTATCATGAATTGATTCGCAAGTTCCAAGGGATTGATTATGTACCAGTTATTGCCGATATTCAAGACTATGACCGCTTGTTGCAAGTCTTTGAAAAGTACAAGCCAGCTATTGTTTATCATGCAGCAGCCCACAAGCACGTTCCTATGATGGAGCGCAATCCAAAAGAAGCCTTCAAAAACAATATTCGTGGAACTTACAATGTTGCTAAGGCTGTTGATGAAGCCAAAGTACCTAAGATGGTTATGATTTCGACAGATAAGGCGGTTAATCCACCAAATGTTATGGGAGCAACCAAGCGAGTGGCTGAGTTGATTGTCACTGGCTTTAACCAACGTAGCCAATCAACCTACTGTGCAGTTCGTTTTGGGAATGTACTTGGTAGCCGTGGTAGTGTCATTCCAGTCTTTGAACGCCAGATTGCTGAAGGTGGGCCTGTAACGGTGACAGACTTCCGCATGACCCGTTACTTTATGACCATTCCAGAAGCTAGCCGTTTGGTTATCCATGCTGGTGCTTATGCCAAGGATGGAGAAGTCTTTATCCTTGATATGGGCAAACCAGTCAAGATTTATGACTTGGCCAAGAAAATGGTCCTTCTAAGTGGACACACCGAAAGCGAAATTCCAATTGTTGAAGTTGGAATCCGCCCAGGCGAAAAACTCTACGAAGAGCTCTTGGTATCAACCGAACTCGTTGACAATCAGGTTATGGATAAGATTTTCGTTGGTAAAGTTAATGTCATGCCTCTAGAAGCCATCGATCAAAAGATTGAAGAGTTCCGCACTCTTAGTGGAGATGAGTTGAAGCAAGCTATTATCGCCTTTGCCAATCAAACTACCCACGTTGAATAAAAAAGAAAAACGCATATTATCAGGAATCGAAAAACCTTGGTAATATGCGTTTTGTTATGTATAGATTTACTTCATTTTCTTCTGAAATGGGGTTGTCGCCCAGTCTATGTTATTGAAAATACTCCAAAACTTCTATGGGTTTGTGAGCGATAAAATCAGGATGATAGTTTAGCAAGTCTGCTTGCTCTCCAAATCCCCAAGTGACGGCCAATTTCTGAATGCCTGTTTCTTGAGCTCCCATCATATCAAACTTGGTATCTCCGATGATGATGGCCTGTTCTGGTGCTAGTTGATGTGTCTGTAAGGCTTGGCGAATGACATCTGCCTTATGAGGTGCTTCAGGGCTGGAGCCATAAATGCCATCAAAGAAATGATGGATTCCCAAGTTTTTAGTCATATCTTGAGCGGTAGGGGTATTCTTTGTAGTGGTGATATAAAGAGGATATTTGCTTGATAGCTCCTTAAGCAAGACTACAATCTGAGGAAAGAGTTGAGCTTCATGGATGCCTTTCTCCTTATAGTAAGAACGGTATATCTGAACTGCCTCAGAGATTAGTTCTTTGGGAAGGCAGGTCGCAAAACTACTTTCGAGGGGTGGTCCCATAAAACCACGAATCGTTTTGGTATCAGGACTAGGCACCCCCAGCTCCTTAAAGGTATGGGCAAAGGCATTGTGAATCCCGATAGAACTGTCAACGAGGGTTCCGTCCAGATCGAAAAAGATCGCTGTGATAGAGGTCATGGTTTCTCCTATTTGATAAACTTATTCTCCGAAAATTTCTTTTTGGAGGCGACGACCAGTAGGGGTGGCAGCGAGACCACCTTCAGCTGTTTCACGGAAGGCAGTTGGCATGCTTGCTCCTACTTGGTACATGGCATCGATAACTTCATCCACAGGAATTTTAGATTCGATACCTGCCAAGGCCATGTCTGCTGCGATGAAGGCAAAGCTAGCTCCCATAGCATTGCGCTTGACGCAGGGAACTTCGACCAAGCCGGCAACAGGGTCACAGATGAGACCCAGCATATTTTTAATGACAAAGGCAATGGCCTGACTGGCCTGATAAGGTGTTCCACCGGAAGCTAGAGTCAAGGCTGCAGCACTCATAGCAGAGGCCGAACCAACCTCGGCCTGACAGCCACCTTCAGCACCTGAGATAGAGGCATTATTTGCGATGACTAGTCCAAAGGCACCAGCAGCAAAGAGGAAATCCAGCTGTTGCTCGTGGCTGAGGTCTAATTTTTCAATAGCAGCTGTTAGAACGGAAGGCAGACAGCCAGCACTTCCTGCGGTCGGAGTGGCGCAGACCAAGCCCATTTTGGCATTATGTTCATTGACTGCGATGGCATTTCGGGCAGCAGAGAGAATCGTGTAATCTGACAGAGTTTTTCCGTTTTTGATGTAGTGATCCAATTTGGCAGCATCTCCACCTGTCAGGCCACTACGAGATTTATTTTCATTGAGGCCAAGTTGGACAGAGGCTTTCATGACTTCCAGATTGCGTTCCATGAGAAGGAGGACTTCTTCACGTTCGCGACCGGTCAATTCAAACTCTGTTGTAATCATGAGTTCTGCGACATTTCCTTGAAAGTCCAGATCTGCTTGCTCGACCAATTCTTTGATAGAATAAAACATACTTCCTCCTATTTAAAGAAATTGACATTGTGGAGATGAGGGATTTTTCGAATTTCTTCGATGGCCTCATCACAGTTGCGACTGTCAACTTCGATAATCATAATAGCTTTTTCACCAGCTTTTTCACGAGTAACATTCATCTGGGCGATATTGATATCATAGCGGGAAAGTGCCTCCGTTACGAGGGCAATCATACCTGGAATATCTTGATGAACAATGATGATAGTCGGTGTATTCATATTGAGAGAGACGGCAAAGCCATTGAGTTCGGTTACCTGAATATTTCCTCCACCGATAGAAATACCAGTCACACTGATGGTCTTATGAGCATTTTTGACGGTAATTTTAGTGGTGTTTGGGTGAGGGGCGTTACTGTCTTTCTGAATGGTCCAGACAATCTTGATGCCACGCTTGTGGGCAATTTCCAGGCTGTTTGGGATTTCGGGATCATCTGTATCCATGCCCAAAATACCTGCAACAAGGGCTAGGTCTGTTCCGTGACCACGATAGGTTTTGGCAAATGAGTTAAATAGTTGGAATTCGACTTTTGTCGGAGTATCATCAAAAATGGAAGAGACAATCTTCCCAATACGAACAGCACCAGCGGTATGGCTACTAGATGGGCCAATCATAACTGGTCCGATGATATCAAAGACAGATTGAAAACGAAGTGATTTCATCAGTTTCCCCTTATAAAAATTCTTATCTCTATTATATCAAAGAATGAAGGTCTTGGCTTTAATTGTGGATGAAAACCTTTTTACACTACAAATAGCATAAAAAAGCATCTTTTGTAACAAAAAATAGCTTATTTAGGGAAATAAAAAATAATTTTGTAATATTTCTACATAAAAGTGTCAAGAAACGGTAATATTTAAAGGGTATGATAGAACTATAGAAAGAAGGAGAATTTTCAAATATGAAATCAACAACTAAAAAGATTAAAACAACTCTTGCAGGAGTAGCTGCCTTGTTTGCAGTATTTGCTCCATCATTTGTATCTGCTCAAGAATCATCAACTTACACTGTTAAAGAAGGTGATACACTTTCAGAAATCGCTGAAACTCACAACACAACTGTTGAGAAATTGGCAGAAAACAACCACATCGACAACGTTCATTTGATTTATGTTGGTCAAGAGTTGGTTATCGATGGTCCTGTAGCACCTGTTGCAACACCAGCGCCAGCTACTTATGCGGCACCAGCTGCTCAAGATGAAACTGTTTCAGCTCCAGTAGCAGAAACTACAGAAGTAGTAGAAGAAGCAGCACCAGCTGCAAGCGCTCCTGTAGCAGAAGAAACTGTTGTTGCAGCAGAAACTTCAGCACCAGCTGCAACTGTAAGTGGATCTGAAGCAGAAGCTAAAGAATGGATTGCACAAAAAGAATCAGGTGGTAGCTATACAGCTACAAACGGCCAATACATTGGACGTTACCAATTGACAGATTCATACTTGAACGGTGACTACTCAGCTGAAAACCAAGAACGTGTAGCAGATGCTTACGTTGCAGGACGTTACGGTTCATGGTCAGCTGCTAAAAACTTCTGGCTTAACAACGGCTGGTATTAAGAAATAACGAACAGAATAATTTGAAAAAGTCGAGGAAATCCCTCGACTTTTTTATATTTCTTTCGGTTGATAATAGATCTCCACTTCTTTTTTGAGAAAGGCTAGAATGGAAGTTTCATCGGTCAGCTCCAGAAGGGAGAACCCTTTTTGGATAAGTTTAGCATCATCCCTACAAATCCCAATACGGACATAGCAGATAGCAAGCATATCGCAGCTTTTCTTGTTCTTGGCATCCTCTAGTAAAGTATAGCAGATTTGTTGACACATGTTTTTGTCTTGATGGTATAAGTAAATGGTGGAAAGGTTGAGTAGGATTGCCATTCGCAAGTCATATAAATGTTGGTAGTTTTTATAGACTTCCAAGCGTTGCAAGATTTTTCCAGTGATGAGATGGAGGTGTTTAATTGGAAAGCTGAAAAGGATGGTATTGAGGATTTTTAGGTCACTTTCATACCATGTATCTTGTTTTTCAATTTTTTCCCAAAGTTTTGTGACAGTTTGTTTCACTTGGTCTGACAGTTTCTCTGTACCATGTTGACGGATATGAATGACAACTTCAAGCATATCCCTGATTTCTTCTATAGGCAGGTCGTGATGGGTCTTGAGATAGTTTTGGCATGTTTCAAAAAAATGAACTAGACCACTGCCACCAATGATGGAATTCATATTGAGATAAGTTTGCATGATTTCTGTCCGTTGGCTCGGCTGATAGAGATGGCAGATGTAGTCAAACTCTTCAAAACTCATATTAATCTGTCGGAGAAGAAATTCCATGTTTTCATATTTGGGAGTTACCTTGCCACTTTCAATCTTTGATAGGCTAGTTCTTGAAAGGACATCTCCGCAGACCTCTTCTTGGGTTAAGCCTTTTGACTCACGTATTTCTTTATAGACCTTTCCGAAATCATAACGCATGATTGACTCCTTTTCGTGAAAAAAGTTAACAAATAATAAAATCCTATTAAAAATATTGTATCATAGTAATATAAAAAGTAGAAAATAAAACTAAAATAAGTTTGTGGAAAAGCTTGGTGTAATTTTAAAATTGGCTTAATAGTACTATGATGTAGCTAGAAAAGGGGTGGAAAAATGTTTAAAAATAAGGAGCTTTTTCGAGTAGTCATGATATTTGTGATAGGAACTATCCTCATTTTAATGACACCAGTCTTATTTAAAGTTGTTATGGAACTATTTTCAAAATAGATAGGCCTCTGTTTTAGGCAGAGGCGTGAATCAGGAGGTTAAGTGATGAACTACAATGTAAAATATCTCTTATCAGGAATATTTATTATAGTCTTTATAGGTTTTCTAGTCTGGATGCGTTATTTTAATCAGAAGAAGGAAGAAGAGCATTCGGATGTGTCTTTTGAAGCGAGATTAGACAGTGAGGTTAAGACATTATATAAACAACTAGGATTGGGTGAGGAGCCTCATTATTTCTTAGCCTATCGCTACCTACATCCCTGGTTTAATTTGGCGATTTTACCACCAACAGTTGAAATTTTCTTAACTAAAATAGCGCTGGTGATGGTGACTCCAGATGAACTACTGATAAGAAATCTTGGGAATGGGATGACTTTCACAAGTGAGCACCATCGTGATTTGCGACAAGGACTTATCCGCATTCCAAAATCAGAGATGAAAGAATTTGAGATTCGCAACTGGAAAAGAGTTTTTATATTTGGCGATTTTTTGACAATTAAAACAAGCCAACATAGCTATTATTTGCAGGTTAGAGATGATGGACTTCAAAAAGGAAGTCTTTCTACCAAACACTTCTCCGACTTGAAACGACAAGATTTTCTCGGATTATTGACAGATAAACGGACATTTTGATAGACGATTGCTCAAAAAACTAACCTCTAAACATTCAAAAACCACACAGTGTTTTCAGCCTTGAACACAATTAAGCTGAGAGAATCACTGTGTGGCTTTATTGGAAAGTTAGTTTTTCCCAGTTTCGTCTCTTCACGGGAGGTATCTCTATGAAAAAAATCAGTCATCTTTGTATGCTCCTGCTCTTGCTGTGTACTACGTTTTTTGTCCTGAATGTAAATGTTACACGAGAAATAGTGCGGATTCAGGAGATGGGCAAGACAACCTATTCATTTGACTTGTACTTGAAAGATGTCACTAAACCGACAGAAACGATTCTCCAGTTTTTTGAAGAGGTTACAAATCAAGACAAGGTCTCTATTATCAAAGTAGATAATGGCGATGAAGCCGTCAAGGCTGGTGTTTTTAATAAGGAAACCTTCCCCTACCAAGAGTTTGGGATTTCTTCTCTTGATTTTACCACAGATGGTGAAGGAGTCTACAGTAATAAAGAAATTTCTAATAAACTTGGTACGATACCGACCTTTCTAAAAGCCAAGCCTATTCAGCTTATAACTTTTCAAACCTATATCAAGGATACATCTCGTAGTTTAAATGGTCGCTATACGATAACTTCTACACAAGAGATGGATAAGGATAGGATTGTACAGAAATGGAGCGATTTTTTCAAGATAGACCAGGCTACCTTGCTAGAGCCTACCTATAAAAGTGCAGTGGAAGTCATAAATCGAGATTTGCTTTTATCTGCCATTGTTTTTGTCTTGGCTATTTTACTTCTTGTGTTAGTAACAGTTTATCAGCCGATGATGGAGATGAAACGAGTGGGGGTTCAAAAGTTACTTGGTTTTCAAAGCGGGGCGATTTTAGCTGGTTTTGTAAAGACTAATTTTTATCTTCTCTTGGGTGGAAGTCTTATCATTGACTTGGGACTATTTTTAGTGCTGGACTACAGGCCAAAACTTCTGTTCCCAAGTTTACTCTTATCCCAATTTCTGCTTTTACAGTTGTATTTGTTTATCAGTTGGTTGACTTACCTGATGATTCAGAAAATGACAGTTAGTTCCATGTTGAAAGGTTTTTCATCTGTCAAACTTGGTCTCATCTTCAATTATGTGATGAAAATAGGGACAACTATTTTACTGACGGTCTTACTGATTGGGGTGGGCAGAAGTCTAGAACAAGAAAACAAAGAACTTGCTTATCAGCAACAGTGGGTAAGCCAAGGGAATTACTTGACCTTAGAAACCTTCCAACTCAATGATAACCTGTGGCAAGAAGAGCTAGCAGGGTCAGGGAAATCTACAGATTATTTCTACCAATTTTATCAAGATTTGCTAGCAAAAATACAAGTAAATTATGTGCGAAGTGCGAGTCTTCCTATCAAACCAGTCATCAAAGCTGAACAAGTACAGCAGTACCAACTGCCTGATAAGGTAGATGTTTACTATGCTAATAGCAATTTTCTAAAGAGCAAGGGATTCAAGTTACCAGATACCAGCACTAAAAAAGTTATTTTGATGCCAGCCAGTGATAAAGGACAAGAAGGTAAGAATCAGTTCTTGGGAAAATCCATAGCCTATCTTTCTCTGAGGTATGAAGATCAGCAAAAGCAAACAATAGAAGATATGGATGTAGAAATTGCCTACTATGAAGGAGATTGGTCATTCTTCCCTTATAATAATGAGCGAAAGGAAAACCTCCACAATCCAATCATTAGTCTGGTAAATGATCAAGACATGATGTGGGAAGAAAAGACTCGCTTGTCAACGACAGGTTTAAACAATCCTATGAAAGTTGAAAATACAGAACAAAATCAAAAAGTGATTACGGAGTTAGTTGAGAAATTATCAGATGGGAATTATTTAAAATTTTCATCGCTTCAAGCCATTCAACAAGAGAAAGTAGATTCTTATCGAGATGCAGTTCGAAATCTTAATATACTCTTTGCTTTGTTTGGTCTCCTTAGCATGATGATTTCCTACTTCTTACTAGTAACAACTTTCTTATTGAAGCGCAGGGACATCATTACCAAGAAATTTATGGGGTGGAAACTGGTCGATCGCTACCGCCCTCTCCTCGTTCTGCTCTTGCTGGGCTATAGTTTCCCTCTTCTAGTATTGATTTTCTTTGCCCATGCGCTCTTGCCACTCCTGCTGTTTGCAGGCTTTACATGTCTGGATATACTATTTGTGCTAGCCTTGGCTTCTAGGATGGAGAAAAGAAGTCTAGTAGAGTTATTGAAAGGGGGCATCTTATGATTGAGTTGGAAAATATTACCAAAACCATTGGGGGAAAAGTGATTTTGGATCACTTGTCTCTCAGGATTGATCAGGGGAATTTGGTAGCCATCGTTGGAAAAAGTGGTAGTGGTAAGTCGACCTTGTTAAATTTATTAGGTTTGATAGATGGTGATTATAGCGGACGGTATGAGATTTTTGGTCAGACAAATCTAGCGGTCAATTCTGCTAAGTCGCAAACAATAATCCGTGAACATATCTCTTATCTGTTTCAAAATTTTGCCCTGATTGATGATGAAACGGTCGAGTACAATCTCATGCTGGCGCTGAAATATGTGAAATTGTCCAAGAAAGACAAGCTCAAAAAGGTGGAAGAGATTTTAGAGAGAGTAGGTTTGCCAGCTACTTTGCATCAAAAGGTCTCCGAGTTGTCTGGTGGGGAACAACAACGAATTGCAGTGGCTAGAGCCATATTAAAACCCAGCCAGCTGATTTTAGCAGATGAACCGACAGGTTCGCTGGACTCTGAAAATAGAGATTTGGTTTTGAAGTTTCTCTTAGAGATGAATCGAGAGGGGAAAACAGTCATTATTGTGACCCACGATGCTTATGTAGCCCAACAATGTCATCGTATCATTGAATTGTAAAAAGTACAGAAATCTTATCAAAAATCTTTAAATTTAAGGATACCTTTAAAATTTAATTTTAAAACACTCATTTATCAACATTTTTTGATTGATAAAAATAGGAAATCAGTTGTTTTTGGGAGATTCCCTAAAATTACCTACTAACCACACGTACTAAAAAGATACTTCCTATAGAAATCGTATGACTCTGAAGCTTCGAATAGTCCAGTTTTCATGATTTTTATGCTATTCTAGCTTTAGAATCCTTCAGAACGTAAAATTTTAAGCAGTCAAAGACTTAGAATATCCCTAAAACATTTATTTTATGGCAATTCTAAACGTAGAATTGCGTGGATATGTATGGATTTAATCTGTTCGATAGTTAGGACAGCTCTATTCTGGGAAATCTGAGCTATCAATGGTTTAGAACAGCATTTCAACAATGGATTTTGTTGAAGGATTGATTATTTTATGAAAGAGGTTGGTCGATTGACAGCCTCTTTCTTGTCTTCTCCAACCAAGCATGTTATAATGAATACTGCTCAAGCGACCTTCAATCGTTAAGCACACACGACCTTCAATCGTGAACTAGTCATTTCGTTTATCTTTTATTACGTCGTTAACTCGTCTTGCCTAACTCAAGTTATGCCTGCGACTCGTTGCCTAGTCCTAAAAGCAAACGAAAAGACTATACTCGAAGAAATTCTATTGAAAGTCATAGTAAATAGAATTTTGAGGGGTATAAATAAACGAATAGATGGGAGACTTACCATGAGTGATAACTCTAAAACACGTGTTGTTGTGGGGATGAGTGGTGGTGTTGATTCGTCGGTGACGGCTCTTCTTCTCAAGGAGCAGGGTTACGATGTGATTGGCATCTTCATGAAGAACTGGGACGACACAGATGAAAACGGCGTCTGTACGGCGACCGAAGATTACAAGGATGTGGCTGCGGTAGCAGACCAGATTGGCATTCCCTACTACTCTGTCAATTTTGAAAAAGAGTACTGGGACCGCGTTTTCGAGTATTTCCTAGCAGAATACCGTGCGGGACGCACGCCAAATCCAGATGTTATGTGTAACAAGGAAATCAAGTTCAAGGCCTTTTTGGACTATGCCATGACCTTAGGGGCAGACTATGTAGCGACTGGGCATTATGCCCGAGTGGCGCGTGATGAAGATGGTACTGTTCATATGCTTCGTGGCGTGGACAATGGCAAGGACCAAACCTATTTCCTCAGTCAACTTTCGCAAGAACAACTCCAAAAAACCATGTTCCCATTGGGACATTTGGAAAAGCCTGAAGTTCGCAGACTAGCAGAAGAAGCAGGCCTTGCGACTGCTAAGAAGAAAGACTCGACAGGAATTTGCTTTATCGGAGAAAAGAACTTTAAAAACTTTCTCAGCAACTACCTGCCAGCTCAGCCTGGTCGCATGATGACTGTGGATGGTCGCGATATGGGTGAGCATGCAGGACTTATGTACTATACGATTGGTCAGCGTGGCGGTCTCGGTATCGGTGGGCAACACGGTGGTGACAATGCACCTTGGTTCGTTGTCGGAAAAGACCTGAGCAAGAATATTCTCTATGTAGGACAAGGATTCTACCATGATTCGCTCATGTCAACCAGCCTTGAGGCTAGTCAGGTTCACTTTACTCGTGACATGCCAGAGGAGTTTACGCTCGAATGTACGGCTAAATTCCGCTACCGTCAGCCTGATTCTAAGGTGACCGTCCATGTCAAAGGAGACAAGGCAGAGGTTATCTTTGCAGAACCGCAACGCGCCATCACACCAGGTCAGGCAGTTGTCTTTTACGACGGGGAAGAGTGTCTAGGTGGCGGTTTGATTGACAATGCTTACCGCGATGGACAAGTTTGTCAGTACATTTAGATTGACAAATTTTCTCAATTTGCTACAATAATAAAAGCAATAGAAATGATGGTCAAAGCTCATGGATGTTGCAGGCTTTTTTGTCCTGCACTTCTTTGGAGTTTTGACTGTTTTTGTGTCGTTTAAGGGAAAGGATAAGAATGACTCAGCAAGACTTTCGGACAAAAGTAGGGAATACTGTTTTTGGCGTTCGGGCGACAGCCTTGATTCTCCAAAATGGCAAGCTCCTAGTTACCAAAGATAATGGCAAGCATTACACTATCGGCGGTGCGATTCAAGTCAATGAAAGCACGGAAGAAGCGGTAGTCCGTGAAGTGAGGGAAGAACTGGGTGTCGAAGCTCAAGCTGGGCAACTAGCTTTTGTTATTGAAAATCGTTTTGAAGAAGATGGTGTCTATTGGCACAACATCGAGTTTCATTATCTGGTGGACTTGCTTGAGGATGCCCCATTGACCATGCAGGAAGATGAGAAAAGGCAGCCCTGTGAATGGATTGACATAGACAAGCTTGAGGGTATCAATCTAGTTCCAGCCTTTTTAAAAACAGCCCTGCCAGATTGGGACGGCCAACTAAGACACATCCATCTTGAGGAATAGGAGAGAAAATGATGGTTAAGCTTATTGCCCATGTACTTGTTCATAGTGGTGATGATTATTTGCTCATTCAGCGTTCGGAAATTAAAAGAGGACAACCCAACGTTTATCCAACTTACTGGGATATTCCTGGTGGCGGGGTTGAAAAGGGTGAACTTCCGCGAGACGGAGCTCTTAGAGAATGTGTTGAAGAAGCGGGAGTTAGGCTAGATAGCAGTTCGCTCAAACTTCTTCACGAAGATAGTCAACTTGATGCCTCTAAGGATACTGTCTTTACTCGCTTAGTTTATAAAGCAGAGTGGGTTGGGGAGAAGCCAATTATCAGATTAGATCCTGAAGAGCATACGCACTTTAAATGGGTTACTATGGCTCAAGCTCTAGAGGAGGAGAAGTTAGTTCCTTATTTGAGAGAAATTTTTGAAAGGTTAAGAAATGACATATAATTTTACTGAAGAATACGATATTATTGTAATTGGTGCAGGACACGCTGGGGTCGAGGCTTCCTTAGCTGCTAGCCGTATGGGCTGTAAGGTCTTGCTTGCAACTATCAACATTGAAATGCTGGCTTTCATGCCTTGTAACCCCTCTATCGGTGGTTCTGCCAAGGGGATTGTTGTGCGTGAAGTCGATGCCCTCGGTGGCGAGATGGCCAAAACCATTGACAAAACTTACATCCAGATGAAGATGCTCAACACAGGGAAGGGGCCAGCTGTTCGTGCCCTTCGTGCGCAGGCTGACAAGGAGCTTTACTCTAAGGAAATGCGCAAGACAGTTGAAAATCAAGAGAATTTGACCCTTCGTCAAACCATGATTGATGAGATTTTGGTGGAAGATGGCAAGGTTGTCGGTGTGCGTACAGCTACCCATCAAGAGTATGCTGCTAAGGCTGTTATCGTGACCACAGGAACCGCACTCCGTGGGGAAATCATCATCGGAGACCTCAAGTACTCGTCAGGTCCTAACCACAGTCTAGCTTCGATTAACCTAGCTGACAATCTCAAGGAATTGGGACTTGAAATTGGTCGTTTCAAGACAGGAACGCCTCCACGTGTCAAGGCTTCTTCTATCAACTACGATGTGACAGAGATTCAGCCAGGGGACGAAGCGCCTAATCACTTCTCATACACTTCACGTGATGAGGATTATGTCAAAGATCAAGTGCCATGCTGGTTGACCTATACCAATGTTACCAGTCATGAAATTATCCAAAATAACCTCCACCGTGCGCCTATGTTTACAGGTGTGGTCAAGGGAGTGGGGCCTCGTTACTGCCCATCGATTGAGGACAAGATTGTGCGCTTTGCGGACAAGGAACGCCACCAACTCTTCCTTGAGCCAGAAGGGCGCAATACAGAGGAAGTTTATGTCCAAGGACTTTCAACCAGTCTGCCTGAGGATGTCCAACGTGACTTGGTTCATTCCATCAAAGGTTTGGAAAATGCTGAGATGATGCGAACTGGTTATGCCATTGAGTATGACATGGTCTTGCCTCATCAATTGCGTGCAACGCTTGAAACCAAAAAAATCTCAGGCCTCTTCACTGCTGGTCAGACAAATGGAACGTCAGGTTACGAAGAAGCTGCTGGTCAAGGGATTATCGCGGGTATCAATGCGGCTCTGAAAATCCAAGGCAAGCCTGAATTGATTTTGAAGCGTAGTGACGGTTATATCGGGGTCATGATTGATGACTTGGTGACCAAGGGAACTATTGAACCCTACCGTCTCTTGACCAGTCGTGCTGAGTACCGTCTCATCCTCCGTCATGACAATGCCGATATGCGTTTGACTGAGATGGGCCGTGAGATTGGTCTTGTGGATGATGAACGCTGGGCTCGCTTTGAAATTAAGAAAAATCAATTTGAAAATGAGATGAAGCGCCTAGATAGTATCAAACTCAAGCCAGTCAAGGAAACAAATGCCAAGGTTGAGGAGATGGGCTTTAAACCGTTGACCGATGCAGTGACAGCCAAGGAATTCCTTCGCCGTCCAGAAGTTTCTTACCAAGATGTGGTAGCCTTCATCGGACCAGCTGCAGAAGACTTGGATGACAAGATTATCGAATTGATTGAAACAGAAATCAAATACGAAGGCTATATTTCCAAAGCCATGGATCAGGTTGCCAAGATGAAACGCATGGAAGAAAAACGCATTCCAGCCAATATTGACTGGGATGACATTGATTCTATTGCAACCGAAGCCCGTCAGAAGTTCAAACTCATCAATCCAGAAACCATCGGTCAAGCCAGCCGTATTTCGGGAGTAAACCCAGCAGATATTTCTATTTTGATGGTGTATCTTGAAGGTAAAAATCGTAGTATTTCTAAAACTCTTCAAAAATCAAAATGATACGTCGTCGGCTTCGGCTCACCTAACTCAAGTTATGCTTTCGCCTAGCCTTCTAGTCTGATTTCGATTTTTATTGAGTTTTAATCTCAAAAGAAAGCATAGAGAAAAACAGCTCCGAAGACGGAGCTGTTTTGTTGACTTGTACTCAATGAAAATCAAAGAGCAAACTAGGAAGCTAGCCGAAGACTGTACTTGAGTACGGCAAGGCGAAGCTGACGTGGTTTGAATTTGATTTTCGAAGAGTATTATTCTTCATCTGGTGTGAGAATCATAGGGATGATGATCGGTTCACGTTCTGTATTTTCATAAAGGAAGGGGCGAATAGCGTTGACAATGGCACCATTGACAGATTGCACGCTAGCATCCTTGTTTTTCAGTGCGATACGAATGGCATTGAAGAGGATGCGTTGGCTTTGGCGAATCAAGTCGCCAGACTCTCTCATGTAGACAAAGCCTCGACTGAGGATGTCTGGACCAGATAGAATCATCTGCGATTTGAAGTCAACAGTTGCGACTGCCAGAACGACACCGTCTTCAGATAGATCACGACGATCTTTGAGGACAGCTGCGCCGATTTCACCGATACGATTTCCATCGACATAGATGTCTTGGGCGTTGAAATGACCTGCAATACGAGCTGAGTTAGCAGTAAGGGCAAGCACATCACCATTGCTCATGATAAAGATATTGTCCTTCTCAACACCAGTATCCACCGCAAGTCCAGCATGGACTTTTTGCATGCGGTATTCACCGTGAACAGGCATGAAGTATTTTGGCTTAATCAAGCGGAGCATAAGTTTTTGCTCTTGTTGGCCACCGTGTCCAGATGTATGGATATTGTTAACCTTACCGTGGATAACTTCGACACCAGCTTCTGAAATGATGTTAATCAGCTTGTTGACGCTAGTAGTGTTTCCAGGGATTGGGCTAGAAGAGAAGATAACCGTATCACCGGGTTGGAGTTGTACCTGACGGTGGGTTCCGTTGGCGATACGAGAGAGGGCTGCCATTGGCTCGCCCTGACTACCTGTACAGAGGATGAGAACCTCGCCTGCAGGGTAGTCTTTTATTTCATTTGGCTCGATAAAGGTTCCCTTAGGAGCTTTGATGTAGCCAAGGTCGATTCCGTTGACAATGGCCTTTTCCATAGAACGACCAAAGACCGCAATCTTGCGTCCAGTCTTAACAGCGGCTTCTGTTGCTTGTTGGAGACGGAAGATATTTGAGGCAAAGGATGCAAAGATGATACGTCCCTCTATGCCTTGGATAATCTTCATGATGGACTGGCCAACGACTTTTTCAGAGTTGGTAAAGGTTGGAATTTCTGCATTTGTCGAGTCAGACAGGAGACAGAGTACACCGTCTTCACCAAGAGCTGCCATACGGTGCAAATCTGCTGGTTCACCAACTGGTGTTAAGTCAAACTTGAAGTCACCCGTACAGACAATTTTCCCTTGAGGAGTATGAATGACAATCCCCAAAGGTTCTGGAATAGAGTGAGTCGTTCTAAAGAAAGTTGCCTTGAGATTTTTAAAGGTCAACTCAGTATTGTGGTTGATTTCGTAAAGTTTGGCGTTGCGCAAGAGGCCGTGTTCTTCGAGTTTTCCACGGATCAAAGCCAAGGCAAGCGGTCCAGCATAGATAGGGACATTTGCTTGCTTGAGTAGGAAAGGAATCCCACCGATGTGGTCCTCGTGTCCGTGGGTAATCAAAACAGCCTTGACGCGGTCGATATTGTCGACTATGTAAGAGTAGTCAGGGATAACATAGTCGATACCAAGCAAGTCATCTTCTGGGAATTTAATCCCAGCATCGACGATGATAATCTCGTCTTGGTATTCAATTCCGTATGTGTTTTTCCCGATTTCTCCCAGACCACCGATGGCAAAAACGCCGACTTCTTCAGGTTTAAGAGTGTAGGCCATATTAGAACTCCGTAATTTCGAAGGCGCCAGTTTCTTTTTCGTAATCTAGCAATTTGTCAGACAAGAGTTCGATATACTCGATATTGTACTCTGGGCGATTTTCTTCGACAAGTTGGCGAGCAGCGATACGGCCCTCAAGTTCTGAGTTAGCATCGATGTCTAGGTATAGTGCGCGTGTTGTTTCACGACGTGGGCTACGTTCTTTTGTTTCTTGATAAAAAACTTTGTAAATCATATAGTTCCTTTCTATTTTACAGGTCAGCTTATTCCAAACTTTTAGCATAGATTTGCTTGATTTCATTCCATTTTGTGTCTAGATTGACCTTGATTCGTTACAATTATTTCAATTATACCACAAAATGAAAAATTAGTAAAAGACGGAAACGAGAAAGTCACAGGACGATTTCTTTGGTAATCGTTTGCAAAAATAAAGAAAATATGTTATTTTGAAAATGGAAGTGGAATTTATCGTTTGTCTTAATTCACTATAGATTTTAAGTAAAGGAGGTTGCCCTATGTATAACTTATTTGCTTTTGCTATCGGAGCTCGCTTGGTAGCTTTTATTGTTTTTGTTGCTTGCGTTTATGCGGGGAATCTTCTATTTGCCAAACTGGAACGACGACAAACCAAGTTCTTGTGGAAAATTACCTTTGTGACTCTCTACTCGCTTTTTCTCCTCCTCGTAACCTATGTCGTTTGGTTTGTATTTTACTTTGGATTAAATGCTTAGATGCCCTGCTCATGCTGGGGCATTTTTGTTTGGGGATAAAGAAAATTCCCATGTGCCAGCTTTTGTAGTATAATAGTAAGCAGACAAAAAGATAGGAATGTGTTATGAAAGTATTAGCTTTTGATACGTCCAGCAAGGCTCTTTCTCTCGCTATTTTAGAGGACAAGCAGGTTCTTGCCGAGACGACGATTAATATCAAGAAAAATCACAGTATTACCCTCATGCCTGCCATCGATTTTTTGATGGCGAGTGTGGACTGGACGCCCAAGGATTTGGATCGAATCGTGGTGGCTGAAGGACCAGGTAGCTATACAGGCTTGCGAATCGCGGTAGCCACTGCCAAGACTTTGGCCCATACTCTGAACATTGAGTTAGTTGGTATGTCTAGCCTCTTGGCTCTGGTGCCCTACCAACAAGAAGGCTTGTTCGTCCCTTTGATGGATGCTCGTCGCAACAATGTTTACGCAGGATTTTATGAAAATGCCAAACCTGTCATGCCAGAAGCGCATCTATCTTTTGAAGAGGTGTTAGAGAAAGTTAAGGGTGCTAGTCAGGTAACCTTTGTCGGAGAAGTTGCCCCCTTTGTGGAGCAGATTCAAGAACACTTACCAAGGACTAATTACAAAGAAACCTTGCCTAATGCAGCCACTCTTGCTCTTTTGGCTTGGGATAAGGAAGCAGACTCCTTGCATGATTTTGTGCCGAACTACCTCAAACGTGTTGAGGCTGAGGAAAACTGGCTCAAGAACCATACCGAGTCTGGCGAGTCTTACATTAAACGCCTATGATAGAAATTAAACGAATCCAACAGCAGCCTGACTTGGCTCAAGCCATCTACGCTGTTATGATAGCTGTTTACCCAGTCAGCCCTTGGACGCTGGAGCAAATCCAAGCAGACCTGTCCCAAGACCAGACTTGGTATGCTCTGGCTTATGATGGGGCAGAAGCGATTGGCTTTCTAGCCGTGCAGGAGAATCTTTTTGAAGCAGAAGTCCTGCAAATCGCTGTCAAACAAACCTATCAGGGTCAGGGAATTGCGTCAACCTTGTTTGCTCAATTGCCGACAGATAAGGAAATTTTCCTCGAAGTCAGAAGTTCAAATCATCGAGCGCAAGCATTTTACAAGAAAGAAAAGATGGCAGCCATCGCTGAGCGAAAGGCCTACTACCATGATCCAGTCGAGGACGCCATCATCATGAAGAGAGAAATAGATGAAGGATAGATATATTTTAGCATTTGAGACATCCTGTGATGAGACTAGTGTTGCCGTCTTGAAAAACGACGATGAGCTCTTGTCCAATGTCATTGCTAGTCAAATTGAGAGTCACAAACGTTTTGGGGGCGTAGTGCCGGAAGTAGCCAGTCGTCACCATGTCGAGGTCATTACAGCCTGTATCGAGGAGGCCCTAGCAGAAGCAGGGATTACGGAAGAGGACGTGACAGCTGTAGCGGTTACCTATGGACCGGGCTTGGTCGGAGCCTTACTAGTCGGTTTGTCAGCTGCTAAGGCCTTTGCTTGGGCTCATGGACTTCCGCTGATTCCTGTTAACCACATGGCTGGTCACCTCATGGCCGCTCAGAGTGTGGAGCCTTTGGAGTTTCCCTTGATAGCCCTCTTGGTCAGCGGTGGACACACAGAGTTGGTTTATGTTTCTGAGGCTGGTGACTACAAGATTGTTGGGGAAACGCGAGATGACGCGGTTGGTGAGGCCTATGATAAGGTCGGCCGTGTCATGGGCTTGACCTATCCTGCAGGTCGTGAGATTGATGAGCTAGCTCATCAGGGACAGGATATTTATGATTTTCCTCGTGCCATGATTAAGGAAGATAATCTGGAGTTTTCATTCTCAGGTTTGAAATCGGCCTTTATCAATCTTCACCACAATGCCGAGCAAAAGGGAGAAAATCTATCCACAGAAGATTTGTGTGCTTCCTTCCAAGCAGCTGTCTTGGATATTCTTATGGCCAAAACCAAGAAGGCTTTGGAGAAATATCCTGTTAAAACCCTTGTCGTGGCAGGTGGTGTGGCAGCCAATAAAGGTCTCAGAGAACGCCTAGCGGCTGAAATCACTGACGTCAAGGTCATCATTCCACCTCTGCGCCTCTGCGGAGACAATGCAGGAATGATTGCCTATGCTAGCGTCAGCGAGTGGAACAAAGAAAACTTTGCAAACTTGGACCTCAATGCCAAACCAAGTCTTGCTTTTGATACGATGGAATAAAGAGTCAGCTTAGGGCTGGCTTTTTTGCTCTCTTAAATGTCAGAATATTTTGACAAATAATTGTGAATAATGATATACTATATAAAAAATAGGAGGTGGTGAGATGATTGAGAGAATGGAGTTGGGAGAATTTTACAAGGAATTACGTTTGGCGAGAAAGCTCAAGCAGTCAGATGTGGCTTGTGCTGGACTAACAGCCTCTCAATTATCCAAGTTTGAACTAGGGCAGTCTATGCTATCTGCGGATAAGTTGATCCTAGCCATCCAAGGGATCAATATGAATTTTGATGAGTTTGGTCATAAGCTAAACAATTATCAAGAATCCCTACATATGCAGATTGGTAGAAAGGTTGTGGATCGCTTTGCCCACCAAGATATAGCTGGTTTAGAGCAACTGTTGGAGGAAGTCGAGCAAGAACAGATGGCAGAGACCTATCGTCGTTTGAATGCCATTGTAATTAAAAACGCACTCCATTCCTTAAATAAGAACTATCCATTAGTAAAAGAAGATAGCGAGTTTTTGACTATCTATCTCTATGCTATTGAGTCTTGGACCTGGTTTGAACTCTATCTCTTTTGCAATACCATGCCCTTCTTGAGCAATCAAGATTTGATATTTTTATCGACCGCTTTAATTGAGAAATCTAGGGAATTTAAAGAGTTGGTACATAATCGATTGTATATGAAAAGTGGATTTCTGAATATTATATCAGAACTCATGGAGCGTAAACTTTTCTCTTATATCCCAATTTTTGAAGCTGAGCTAGAGAGCATGCTTCGTCCATACGATGTTTTTGAAAAAGTATTGTGGCAGTTTTTAAAGAAAATGAAGATTTTCCTTCAAACCAAAGGAAGCAATCAAAAAGAGATTGAAAGATTTATCCAATCTCTGCAAGTATTAGAAAATCCACAATTGCTAGCCCTCTTCGAATTGCGTTTGAAGCAATACAAAGAACTTATTGAGTAGTCAACAATTGCAAATCTGAAATTTCTATAAGAAAAAATATCAAATATGCGATTTTCTAAAATAAGCTAATTTTCGTGTTATACTATCCTTGTAAAGCACTTCAAGCAGATCCTAAGTCGCAGAAGTGGTTTATAGATGGGAATTCGTACAGTATATGTTTAATTATGAGCATACTGTAAATGGCTGGACTAAAAGTGAAACTTGGCGTCCTAGATAAAATGAGGTAAACGATGGAAAAACAAAGTCAGTTACAAATGTTAATTCATTCCCTATACAATAATAAAGAAATTAGCTTGACGGAAGAATTTAGGAAGCAATTGCTGGAAACAGCAAAACAGTTCTCTAGTACTAATGAAGATTTGTTAGCTGTACGTCTTTCTTTTGCCGTCTCTAAAGAATTGTTGAGCTTTAAAGGTGAACCGCCGACAGAGTTGTTGGATTTAGCAAAATTTGTCCAAAAGAAAGAAGCTAAATACAAGCAGGGAATAGTGTGGTCTGGTATTTTTAAGATATGATTTATTATAAAATACGGCATGAACATCATATAATGGATGAATCTGAATATGAGCAAGGCTTGGAGTTCAATATTAAACCAAGTCTTGTTTTCTATACACTGGAACTTTAAAAGGAGTTGTGATGAAAGTATTTCTTCAAAATAGAAATTTTAGGCAATTAACCATCAACCAGTGGATTTCAACGGTTGGGGATACGATTTTTTATCTGGCCTTTTTGAATTATGTGGCAGATGCATCTTTTGCCCCTTTGGCGATTTTACTGATCACGATTTCAGAAACCCTTCCTCAAGTTCTGCAAATCTTTCTGGGAGTTTTGGCGGATTTTCAACATCATCGTGTCCTAAAATATACAATGATTAGTTTTGCAAAATTTTTGCTTTACTCTATCGTTTCTTTATCACTTTCAGGGCAGTCCTTTTCCTTGTTATTAGTAGCATTTATTTGTCTGATTAACCTCTTATCTGACACATTGAGTTATTTTTCAGGCGCCATGCTCACTCCGATTTTCATTAGAATTATTGGGCAAGACCATCTGGCAGAAGCTATTGGATTTAAACAGTCAACTGTTAGTTTAGTGAAAACAATCAGTAATATTCTAGGAGGAGTCTTACTAGGTATTCTATCTATCCAGTCTATTTCCTTACTGAATGCTCTGACCTTTTTAATCGCATTTTTAGGTATTCTTTTCATAAAAACAGACCTCTTGAAAGTAGAAAAAACGATTAGCTATCAAGAAGGACTCTCTGTAAAATCCTTTTGCCAGCATCTGCTCCAATCATCAAAATTGATATGGAATATGAATAAGGTGCTCTTGGTTTTGTTTATTATCTCTATTAGTCAAGCAGTGATAAATGTTACAGTTCCTGTTTCTACTCTGTTTTTGAGGAATCAGCCCTTTTTGAATTTACAAACAGGTCAATCTCTTGCCTTGTTATCCACCCTTGAATTGTCAGCCCTTATTGTCGGAAGCCTTGTGAGTGGCTATCTGAAGAATACAATCTCCATAAAACTAGCCCTATATGCCTCGCTTATTATCCAATTACTCCTTTTAGTTGGCTTTGTGGCAGTTCGTTTTGACTGGATTCTTATCTTTAGTGCCTTGGATGCCTTTTTCGCAGGTATCCTCTCTCCTCGATTACAGGAACTCATTTTTAAACAAATACCTGAGGAGTCAATGGGAGCAGTTCAATCCTCTATCGGTGCCATTACAGTTGTTTTACCTAGCTTATTTACAATAGCTTTGGTAACCATTGCTACTAGCTTTGGAACTCTGGCAGTTAGCTTTGTTTTATTGCTATTTCTTCTAGCTGCCTTTATCATACTCTTGAATATCCGTGAAAACATTTAGCGAAGAATGTGTATATTATATGTTTGAGACTGGATTCCAGTCTGTTTATGATGGCTACAATCAGCAGACTGTTAAATTTTTGAGAAAGTTGCTTGACATTTCAGACCAATCGGTTTATAATTAAAAAATGTAGAGATAAATACATGAGAAAAGAAGAAAAAAACAAGACTACGAAGAGAGAAAATCATTACCGCTGCTTTGTTTGAATTTGCTACAAAAGGCTATCAAGGTTTTGTCATCAATGAACTTTGTAAAGTGGATGGTATTTCCAAAGGAGTTTTGTATCATAATTTTTCAGGGAAATCAGACCTCTATCTAACTTGTTTTCAGGAGAGTTTTGAGAAAGCTTTGGCAGTGTTTCTGGGGGTGGAAGGTCAAGTGCCCTCCTTAGCTGATTATATGGAAAGACGTCACCAATTTTATCAGCAATACCCAGAACATAGCCACATTTTCTTTGAGGCAATGATTGCGACACCAGAAGAATTGGAAGCAGACATTGCACCACAGAAAGCTATCTTTTTGGACTTGAATGAACAAGTTTGTCAAAAACTTATATCAGAATCCAAACTGAAAGAGCATATTGATGAGAAACGAGCTATGGACTATCTGCGATTGATTCAGGATATGTTTCGTTCCTATTATTTAACTGTTTCGTCAGATAGCAGTTTGCCTGACTTGGTTTCAGGATATGAACATCAATTATCACAGGTTTTGGATATGATGATTTATGGAATACTAGAGGAAGATTCCTCTAAAAAAGGAGAAAAATAATGTCGAAAATTTGGAAATGGTTGTTACTAATTGCGGGTATTTTTGCAGTTTTTGTAGGTTTTAATATGTTTGCACATCCTCTTATTAGCTTGGCTTCCATGACTTTCTGGTTTGCACTTGTATTTGCAGTTCAAGGGATTTCTGAGATTGTACAATACTTCAAATCAGAAGAAAAGCATGGCTGGAATTTATTTGGAGGAATTGTTACCCTCATCCTCGCTCTTACCTTGTTCTCAGGTAGCTTTATTGAAATGGTAACATTTGTACCATTTATCATTTCTTTATGGGCCTTGACAAATGGTATTACAAAAACTATCGTTGGTTTCAAGGTTCGTAAGACGGATAAATCGGTAGGTACCCCTCTAGTTTGGATGGGGATTTTAGGAATCGTAGCAGGTTTAATCATGATGGGACACCCATTGATGACCGGTCTCTATATTAGTTACACCATTGCCTTTGTCTTTATTTATCAAGGTATTGTGGCAATTGTTCAATTCTTCAAGATTAAATAAGAATAAAATGGAGTCTGTCTGATTACAATCAGCAGACTTTTTTCTCTTTCCTGAATGTGTTATAATAGTCCATGCTATGGCTGGAGCCTTTTCAGCCTATTTATTAAGACAATATGAGGAGAAAGATGAAAGAAAAAGGATTTTGGGAGGGGGCGCAGGCGGCCATGCCAACGGCCCTTGGTTATGTCAGTATTGGCTTGGCCTGTGGGATTATTGGTGCGCCCTATGTGACACCTGTTGAGATGGGCTTGATGAGCCTCTTTGTTTATGCTGGGAGTGCCCAGTTTGCCATGTTGGCACTGATTGCGGTTCAAGCACCTGTGGCAGCTATTGCTATGACGGTCTTTTTGATTAATTTGCGTCTCTTTTTGTTGAGTTTGCATGCGTCAACCTATTTCCGTCATACCAGTCTCTGGCAAAATATCGGTATGTCTAGTCTCTTGACGGATGAGACTTATGGCGTTTTGATGGGCGAGTTAGCCCATACAGACAAGGTCAATCCTATGTGGATGCACGGAAACAATCTCAACAGCTATGTGGCTTGGTTTGTGGGAACAGTTGTCGGAACGGCTCTGGGTGGTCTGCTGCCAAATCCAGAAATCTTTGGCTTGGATTTTGCCCTGGTTGGGATGTTCATTGGAATTTTTGCTTCGCAATTCCAGATTATGCAAAGACGGATTCCTGTCCGCAATCTGCTCATTATCCTAGCAGTTGTTGCGGTGTCCTTCTTTTTACTCTTAACAGTGGTGTCTCAGTCGCTAGCTGTTCTGTTTGCGACCTTGCTAGGTTGTACAATGGGGGTGGTTTTAGATGGTCAGTAAGTATCTTTTATTAGCAGTTATTTTCTCTGGCTTGGTGACTTGGATTCCCCGTATGATTCCCTTCATCTTGGTCAAGTATAAGGGCTTGCCTGCAATCGTTGAGCGTTTTTTGAAATTCTTGCCTGTTTCTATTATCTTTGCCTTGATTCTTTCAAGCGTAGTGACAGGCAAGGTTGGGAGTCTTCCTCAAATCAAATGGCTGGATTTCTTAGCAGTCTTTCCAACGGCTTGGGTGGCCTTTCGCTACCGTAATCTAGTCGGAACGGTTCTCTTTGGAGTGGTCTTAATTGCAGTCTTGCGTTTGGTCTTTTAATACTCTTCGAAAATCAAATTCAAACCACGTCAGCGTCGCCTTACCGTACTCAAGTACAGCTTGCGGCTAGCTTTCTAGTTTGCTCTTTGATTTTCATTGAGTATAAATTAGCCATAAAGAAAACCTATCACAGAGATAGATATCATATAATGGCGTAAATGGTCTTTTTCTGTTAAGATTATAAGGTATTCTATTTTGGAGGAAATGACATGAAAAAAATCGTTAAATACTCATCTCTTGCTGCCCTAGGGCTTGTTGCTGCAGGTGTGTTAGCAGCTTGCTCAGGTGGTGCTAAGAAAGAAGGAGAAGCAGCTAGCAAGAAAGAAATTATCGTTGCAACTAATGCTACACCAAAACCATTCAACTATGAAGAAAATGGCGAATTGACTGGTTACGAAATTGAAGTGGTTCGCGCTATCTTTAAAGACTCTGACAAGTATGATGTCAAGTTTGAGAAGACTGAGTGGTCAGGAGTCTTTGCAGGACTTGATGCCGACCGTTACAATATGGCTGTTAGCAACATCAGCTACACGAAAGAACGTGCTGAAAAATACCTTTATGCAGCTCCAACTGCTAAAAACCCTAACGTTCTTGTAGTGAAAAAAGATGACCCTAGCATCAAATCGCTTGATGATATCGGTGGAAAATCAACAGAAGTTGTTCAAGGGACAACTTCTGCTAAACAGCTAGAAGACTACAACAAACAACATTCAGATAATCCAACTGTCCTAAAGTATACTAAAGCGGACTTCCAACAAATCATGGGACGCTTGAGCGATGGCCAGTTTGACTACAAGATTTTTGATAAAATCGGTGTTGAAACAGTCATCAAGGACCAAGGTTTGGACAACTTGAAAGTCATCGAACTTCCAAGTGACCAACAACCGTACGTTTACCCACTTCTTGCTCAAGGTCAAGATGAGTTGAAATCATTTGTAGACAAACGCATCCAAGAACTTTACAAAGATGGCACTCTTGAAAAATTGTCTAAACAATTCTTCGGAGATACTTACCTACCGGCAGAAGCTGATATTAAATAATTTCTTGAAATCATCCATTCTGATGAAGATGGGTGATTTCTAAGTCTTTAAGGATATAGTTTTAAACTATATATCTGATTATCTAATAACAATTTGTGAAATCAAACAAATTGTGAGATACTAGTACGGTATTATTTTTAAGGAGAAAGAATCATGAAAATCAAAAAATGGCTTGGTGTAGCAGCCCTTGCTACAGTCGCAGGTTTGGCTCTTGCAGCTTGCGGAAACTCAGAAAAGAAAGCAGACAATGCAACAACTATCAAAATCGCAACGGTTAACCGTAGCGGTTCTGAAGAAAAACGTTGGGACAAAATCCAAGAATTGGTTAAAAAAGACGGTATCACTTTGGAATTTACAGAGTTCACAGACTACTCACAACCAAACAAGGCAACTGCTGATGGTGAAGTAGACTTGAACGCTTTCCAACACTATAACTTCTTGAACAACTGGAACAAAGAAAACGGAAAAGACCTTGTAGCGATTGCAGATACTTACATCTCTCCAATTCGCCTTTACTCAGGTTTGAATGGAAGTGACAACAAGTACACTAAAGTAGAAGACATCCCAGCAAACGGAGAAATCGCTGTACCGAACGATGCTACAAACGAAAGCCGTGCGCTTTACTTGCTTCAATCAGCTGGCTTGATTAAATTGGATGTTTCTGGAACTGCTCTTGCAACAGTTGCCAACATCAAAGAAAATCCAAAGAACTTGAAAATCACTGAATTGGACGCTAGTCAAACAGCTCGTTCATTGTCATCAGTTGACGCTGCCGTTGTAAACAATACCTTCGTTACAGAAGCAAAATTGGACTACAAGAAAGCACTCTTCAAAGAACAAGCTGATGAAAATTCAAAACAATGGTATAACATCATTGTTGCGAAAAAAGATTGGGAATCATCACCTAAGGCTGATGCTATCAAGAAAGTTGTTGCAGCTTACCATACAGATGAAGTGAAAAAAGTTATCGAAGAAACATCAGACGGTTTGGATCAACCAGTTTGGTAATAAGAAATAGGGAGGTGGGAGAGAAAATTCCACCTCTTGCTTTTGTATAGAGCATGGATTGTCAGGAAGAGTAGTTCATAGAAAGGTAGAGAGAATATGGTTTTTCCTAGCGAACAAGAACAAATTGAAAAATTTGAAAAGGATCATGTAGCCCAGCATTATTTTGAAGTTTTGCGTACCTTGATTTCTAAGAAATCAGTATTTGCCCAGCAGGTTGGACTTAAGGAAGTCGCAAATTATCTGGGTGAGATTTTCAAACGTGTTGGGGCTGAAGTGGAGATTGATGAGACTTATACAGCGCCCTTTGTTATGGCGCATTTCAAGAGTTCGCGTCCAGATGCTAAGACTTTGATTTTCTATAACCACTATGACACTGTGCCAGCGGATGGGGATCAGGTCTGGACAGAGGATCCCTTTACGCTTTCGGTCCGCAATGGCTTCATGTATGGGCGTGGGGTTGACGATGACAAGGGTCATATCACGGCTCGTTTGAGTGCTTTGAGAAAATATATGCAGCACCATGATGATTTGCCTGTCAATATCAGTTTTATCATGGAGGGAGCGGAGGAATCGGCTTCGACAGATCTAGATAAGTATCTGGAAAAACATGCGGATAAACTCCGTGGAGCAGATTTGTTGGTCTGGGAACAAGGAACCAAAAATGCCTTGGAACAGCTGGAAATTTCTGGTGGCAACAAGGGGATCGTGACCTTTGATGCCAAGGTAAAAAGTGCTGATGTGGATATCCACTCTAGTTATGGTGGGGTTGTGGAATCAGCTCCCTGGTATCTCCTTCAAGCCTTACAGTCTCTTCGCGCTGCAGATGGCCGTATTTTAGTTGAAGGTTTGTACGAAGAAGTTCAAGAGCCAAATGAACGGGAATTGGCATTGGTGGATACTTATGCCCAACGCAATCCTGGGGAAATCAGCCAGATTTATGGTTTGGAATTGCCTCTTTTACAAGAGGAACGCGCTGCCTTCCTAAAACGTTTCTTTTTCGAGCCAGCCCTTAATATCGAAGGGATTCAGTCAGGTTACCAAGGGCAAGGGGTTAAAACGATTTTGCCTGCAGAAGCTAGTGCTAAGTTAGAAGTTCGTTTGGTTCCTGGCCTAGAACCGCATGATGTTCTGGAAAAAATTCGGAAACAGCTAGACAAAAATGGCTTTGATAAGGTAGAATTATACTATACCTTGGGAGAGATGAGCTATCGAAGCGATATGAGCGCGCCGGCCATTCTCAATGTAATCGAGTTGGCCAAGAAATTCTATCCACAGGGCGTCTCAGTCTTGCCGACGACAGCTGGGACAGGGCCTATGCATACGGTATTTGATGCCCTAGAGGTGCCAATGGTGGCCTTCGGTCTAGGAAATGCCAATAGCCGAGACCACGGTGGAGATGAGAACGTGCGAATCGCCGATTACTACACCCATATTGAATTAGTAGAGGAGCTGATTAGAAGCTATGAGTAGAGATATTATCAAGTTAGATCAGATCGATGTGACTTTTCACCAAAAGAAGAGAACCATCACAGCGGTCAAGGATGTGACCATTCACATCCAAGAAGGGGATATCTACGGGATCGTTGGATATTCTGGAGCAGGGAAATCAACCCTTGTACGGGTGATTAACCTTTTGCAAAAGCCATCTGCAGGGAAAATTACTATTGACGATGATGTGATTTTTGATGACAAGGTGACCTTGACAGCAGAGCAGTTGCGTCGTAAACGTCAGGATATCGGGATGATTTTCCAGCATTTCAATCTGATGAGCCAAAAGACAGCAGAGGAGAATGTAGCCTTTGCCCTTAAACATTCTGGACTCAGCAAGGAAGAAAAGAAGGCTAAAGTAGCTAAGTTGTTGGACTTGGTTGGCTTGGCAGACCGTGCTGAAAACTACCCTTCACAACTATCTGGAGGGCAAAAACAGCGTGTGGCCATTGCGCGTGCCTTGGCAAATGATCCAAAAATCTTGATTTCAGATGAGTCAACTTCTGCCCTTGATCCTAAGACAACCAAGCAGATTTTGGCCTTGTTGCAAGATTTGAACCAAAAATTAGGCTTGACGGTTGTCTTGATTACGCATGAAATGCAGATTGTCAAAGACATTGCCAATCGTGTGGCAGTCATGCAGGATGGGCATTTGATTGAAGAGGGCAGCGTCCTTGAAATCTTCTCAGATCCTAAACAGCCTTTGACTCAAGACTTTATCTCAACAGCCACAGGAATTGATGAAGCTATGGTCAAAATTGAGAAGCAAGAAATCGTACAACATTTGTCTGAAAACAGTCTTTTAGTGCAACTCAAGTATGCAGGTGCTTCAACAGACGAGCCACTTTTGAATGAATTGTACAAGCATTATCAAGTAACGGCTAATATCCTCTATGGAAATATTGAAATCCTCGATGGTACTCCTGTTGGAGAATTGGTTGTGGTCTTGTCAGGTGAAAAAGCAGCGTTGGCAGGTGCCCAAGAAGCCATTCGTCAAGCAGGCGTACAACTAAAAGTATTGAAGGGAGGACAGTAAGATGGAATCATTGATTCAAACCTATTTGCCAAATGTCTATAAAATGGGTTGGGCTGGTCAGGCAGGCTGGGGAACAGCCATCTATCTAACTCTTTATATGACAGTTCTTTCTTTCATCATCGGAGGGTTCTTGGGGCTAGTGGCAGGTCTTTTCCTTGTTTTGACAGCGCCAGGTGGTGTCTTGGAAAATAAGGTCGTTTTCTGGATTTTAGATAAGATTACCTCTATTTTCCGTGCGGTACCATTTATCATTCTCTTGGCAGTCTTGTCACCCTTCTCTCATCTAATCGTAGGAACAAGCATTGGTCCAAATGCGGCTATCGTACCGCTATCTTTTGCAGTCTTTGCCTTCTTTGCCCGTCAAGTACAGGTGGTATTGGCTGAACTGGATGGTGGTGTCATTGAGGCGGCTCAAGCGAGCGGAGCGACATTCTGGGATATCGTGGGTGTCTACCTATCAGAAGGTCTGCCAGATTTGATCCGTGTGACGACTGTGACCTTGATTTCTCTTGTTGGAGAAACAGCTATGGCTGGTGCGGTTGGAGCTGGTGGTATCGGTAACGTAGCCATCGCTTATGGATTTAACCGCTACAATCACGATGTGACCATTTTGGCAACCATCATTATCATTTTGATTATCTTTGCAATCCAATTCTTGGGAGATTTCTTGACCAAGAAATTGAGTCATAAATAAAAAAAGAGCCACACGGCTCTTTTTTATTAATCAGATTTTTTGTGCAAATTTTTTACTCAAGGCTTGTCCAATCAAGGCACCCACTAGGGCTCCGATGACAATACTTGCGATAAATAGAAGGACGGTTCCAGGGTTTGGTGCGACCATGATACGGTCGATATATTCTTGCGATTTTCCTCTTGCTAGAAGGGTAGCCATATAGGCTTGAGGCGCAATCCACATAAGTAAGATTGGTCCTGTTGAGCTAAAGGCGAAAATAACGAAAGAAAGGAAATTTTTAGTTTGATCCTTGTATTTGCCTAAATGAGCTACTCCATCTGCTAGGAGGCCACAGATAATTCCAGGAAGGAAGGCACCAGCACCGTGTTTAGATCCCAAGAAAAAGAGGGCCATGACAAGGCCGATAGTGGTAATGGCACCAAAGCGCGGAACTTTTGCGACTAGGATCATATAGACGCTACCGCCGACAAGGGCAGTAAAGGCAGGCGCATAAAACATGTTTCCAGTTTGGTCAAAGAGATTTCCCAAAAGGACACCAATCCCCATGGAGAGGAAGTAAAGAACTGCAAAGAGCAGTGTAGTTAAGATAGATTTCTTCATGAATTGTCTCCTGATAATTTTTTCACAATTCTCATTTTACCATGGTTTGGTGGGATTGTAAATGGGGCACGGTACCGGAGTTAATCCGTAGTTTATAAGATGTTAATAGTCAGGTGTTCCGGAATTTGAAGATATCAAGTCAATCTTCGCATATCTACTAAACAAACAACGCATTAAGGCTGCTCAACAACTCTTGCTTTCAACTAGTGACAGTATAGAAGATATTTGTTATGCTGTTGGGTATAGTAATGTTGGATATTTCTATAAAGTGTTCCGAAAATTGTGCGGAAAATCGCCAAAAGCCTACCGAAAACAGGTAGAAACTACACTATAATACTTGTATTCCTTTACAAAAGGTGCTATAATATCAATAATAATATCAGGAGGTTCTATTATGAAAAAGAAACCAATTTATCTATGGGTCTTGCTAATCTTGTCTGCCCTTATTTCAGCTACGTCACTATTTGGAATTTTGAGTCCCTTGCCTAGCAAAGAAGCCCTTCGTGCGAGTCAACCACAAGCTGGGGGTGTCAATGCTCAGCAGATAGAAGATACCCTTAATTATAGCTATAAAGTGGCAGAAGCATCTCATTCTATTTTTAATGTTGCTTTGGTTGTGTTGTCTGCTATTTTAGTTGTAGTAGCTATTGTCTTCCTTGTTCGTAAGAACTTGCAATATGCAAACTATGCTTATGTTGGCTATGTTTTGTTAGCCATTGTTGGTTCGATTTATAGTTATGTGAGTTTACAAGATGCTGTACAGTTAGTTCGAGATGAGACTATGCGTTTGGGAATCAGTATTGGTTCAAAAGCTGTTAGCATTTTCTATATCGTCATCAATGTTCTTTTCCTAGCCCTTGTCTTCTATAAGATGTGGCGTCAGCAAAAAGAATTAACAGAAACTCAAGAAGAGGAAGAACTTGTCTAAGTATTGACAAAAAATAACTATCAAGTTACAATCTTGGTAGTTATTTTTCGATTATAGATAAAATCATGGAGGTAAATATGAAGACAATTTCTTTAGTTTATATTAGTCTGAGTGGCAATACTGAAAGTTTTGTGACGCGCTTGAAAGATTATCTCTTGTCCCAGTACGAGGGAATAGAGGTTCAAAAGATTCATATCAAGGATTTGGTCAAAGAAGGCCAAGATTTCTATGAAATGGATCATCCTTATGTCACTTTTTTGCCGACCTACCTAGAAGGTGGAAATGGCGTGGACAACGGAGATGTTGAGATTTTGACGACACCCGTTGGGGATTTTATCGCCTATGGTGACAATGCTAGTAAGTGTTTTGGTGTGGTTGGTTCAGGAAATCGTAACTTTAATAACCAATACTGCCTGACAGCCAAGCAATACAGTCAACGTTTTGGTTTCCCTGTATTGGCCGATTTTGAAATGCGAGGCATGCTGGGAGATATCAAACGTGTCGCAGCGATTATTGCAGATTTGTATGAGTTGGAAAGTTAAGCTTAGGCTTGGCTTTTTTATTATTCCAAGTGGTTTTATCAGCACTCTTACTTTTTATGCTTCAAGAGTTGATTGATATGGTCCACTTTTTTAGCTTCTCTTTTATAAAGAATAGCCCAAATGATGAGGTAGACAATCGCAAACTCGATAATGAGCTGGAGATAGAAGATCCAGTGAAAAGGAAACCAACCTGCCAGAGTTGCTAGTGGGATAAAGCCAGCCAGCATGAGGAAGAAATGGGTCATAGTTGCACGGAGCATGCTCCAGTCACGGCTGAATAATCGTTTACCAAAGTTGAAGAGAATACCGATGGCTGCCCAGATAAGAGTACAGTAGAGCAAGACCAAGGCACCGTGAACCTGATGTTGAGCCATCACTTGTCCGATCAGAGATTCAGGACTCAGTGGTGCGTAGGTATTTGGTGCATAAATGAGTGAAAAGATGATAGAGAGGATGAGGCCGATGAGGACACCAGCAGCTGCGTCGTGGAAGATTTGTTTTTTCATAGTTCTAATTTCTCCTTGATGGTTTTTAGGTAACGGCGTGAAGAGTAGGTGAAGCTTTCATTCTTCAAGAAAATTTCAACTAGACCGTTGGGAGTGAGCTTGAGGTGAGAGATGGAGTCGATATTGATGATTTCTGATTGAGAAATTTGGATAAAATTGGTTGGCAGAATTTCAAGGACTTGATAGAGCCGTAAATCAATGTTGTAGGTCTGACTTGCTGTTTCTGCTAGAACCTTCCGATTCTCGATATAGAAGCGTTGTATCTTACCAATCTTAACTAGATAGACCTGATCATCGATTTTCCCTTTGATTTTTTCTTTTTGATCCAGATTTTCTGCGAACTCGATGACTTTTTGGACTTTTTCGGTCTCTTGAGGTGCTTGGACAATCAGTTTTTCCTCCTCGTAAGACTCACTAATCTGTAGTTCTACTTTCATAAATTTCTCTCCTTGTTTTTCATACAAAATTGTGATCACTTCTTGTACACCTTTATTAAACACTATTTTACGACACCTGGCAAGGGACTTTGTTTATGTGGAGGGATTTGGCTCCTATGTGGTGGAGCTTTTCTGTCCTTTCTGAAATATGGTATAATAGCACTAATCAATTTCTAGGAAAAAAGATACAGAAAGGGGCTGAAAGATGTCTCATATTATTGAATTGCCAGAGGTGTTGGCAAACCAGATAGCGGCAGGAGAGGTTATCGAACGTCCTGCCAGTGTTGTTAAAGAGTTGGTAGAAAATGCCATTGATGCTGGCTCTAGCCAGATTATCATTGAGATTGAGGAAGCTGGTCTCAAGAAGATTCAGATCACAGATAATGGTCATGGAATTGCCCACGATGAGGTGGAATTGGCCCTGCGTCGCCATGCAACTAGTAAGATAAAAAATCAGGCAGACCTTTTTCGGATTCGGACGCTTGGTTTTCGTGGTGAAGCCCTGCCTTCTATCGCTTCTGTTAGTGTCTTGACTCTGTTGACGGCGGTGGATGGTGCAAGTCATGGGACTAAGTTAGTCGCGCGTGGAGGTGAAGTCGAAGAAGTCATCCCAGCGACTAGTCCTGTGGGAACCAAGGTTTGTGTGGAGGACCTCTTTTTCAACACGCCTGCCCGCCTCAAGTATATGAAGAGCCAGCAGGCGGAGTTGTCTCATATCATTGATATTGTCAACCGTCTGGGCTTGGCCCATCCCGAGATTTCTTTCAGCTTGATTAGTGATGGTAAGGAGATGACGCGGACAGCAGGGACTGGTCAACTGCGTCAAGCTATCGCGGGGATTTACGGTTTGGCTAGTGCTAAGAAGATGATTGAAATTGAGAATTCTGACCTAGATTTCGAAATTTCAGGATTTGTATCCTTACCTGAGTTGACTCGGGCTAATCGCAATTATATCAGTCTTTTCATCAATGGCCGTTATATCAAGAACTTCCTGCTCAATCGTGCTATTCTTGACGGCTATGGCAGTAAGCTCATGGTGGGGCGTTTTCCACTGGCTGTCATTCACATTCATATCGACCCTTATCTAGCGGATGTCAATGTGCATCCAACCAAGCAAGAAGTACGGATTTCCAAGGAAAAAGAACTGATGACACTGGTTTCAGAAGCTATTTCCAACAGTCTCAAGGAGCAAACCTTGATTCCAGATGCCTTGGAAAATCTTGCCAAATCGACCTTGCGCAATCGTGAGAAGGTGGAGCAAACTATTCTCCCACTCAAAGAAAATACGCTCTACTATGAGAAAACTGAGCCGACAAGACCTAGTCAAGCTGAGGTGGCTGATTATCAGGTAGAATTGACTGAGGAAGGGCAGGATTTAACCCTATTTGCCAAAGAAACCTTGGACCAATTGACCAAGCCAGCTAAACTGCATTTTGCAGAGAGAAAGCCTGCTAACTACGACCAGCTAGATCACCCAGAGTTAGACCTTGCGAGTCTTGATAAGGCCTATGATAAGCTGGAGCGAGAAGAATCATCAAGCTTCCCAGAGTTGGAATTTTTCGGGCAAATGCATGGGACTTATCTCTTTGCTCAAGGGCGAGATGGGCTCTACATCATAGACCAACATGCGGCGCAGGAACGGGTCAAGTACGAGGAATACCGTGAAAGTATTGGCGATGTTGATCAGAGCCAGCAGCAACTCCTAGTGCCCTATATCTTTGAATTTCCAGCGGATGATGCCCTTCGTCTCAAGGAAAGAATGGCACTTTTGGAGGAAGTGGGCGTCTTTCTATCAGAGTACGGAGAAAATCAATTTATCCTACGTGAACATCCTATTTGGATGGCAGAAGAAGAGATTGAATCAGGCATCTATGAGATGTGCGACATGCTACTCTTGACCAAGGAAGTTTCTATCAAGAAATACCGAGCAGAGTTGGCTATTATGATGTCCTGCAAACGGTCTATCAAGGCTTACCATCGTATCGATGACCATTCGGCTAGACAGCTCCTCTATCAGCTTTCTCAGTGTGACAATCCCTACAACTGTCCCCACGGGCGTCCTGTTTTGGTGCACTTCACCAAGTCGGATATGGAAAAGATGTTCCGACGTATTCAAGAAAATCACACCAGTCTCCGTGAGTTGGGGAAATATTAAACTAAAAGGAAAACTATGTACGAATATTTAAAAGGAATCATTACCAAAATCACTGCTAAATACATTGTTCTTGAAGTCAACGGTATTGGTTATATCCTGCATGTGGCTAATCCCTATGCCTACTCAGGACAGATCAATCAAGAGGCTCAAATTTATGTGCATCAGGTTGTGCGTGAGGATGCCCATTTGCTTTATGGATTTCGCTCAGAAGACGAGAAAAAGCTCTTTCTCAGTCTGATTTCGGTATCTGGGATTGGTCCTGTATCAGCTCTTGCTATTATCGCTGCTGATGACAATGCTGGCTTGGTTCAAGCCATTGAAACTAAGAACATCACCTACTTGACTAAGTTCCCTAAAATTGGCAAGAAAACAGCCCAGCAGATGGTGCTGGACTTGGAAGGAAAGGTAGTAGTTTCAGGAGACGACCTTCCTGCTAAGGTGGCAGTGCAAGCAAGCGCTGAAAACCAAGAATTGGAAGAAGCCATGGAAGCCATGCTGGCTCTGGGCTACAAGGCGACCGAACTCAAGAAAATCAAGAAATTCTTTGAAGGAACGACAGATACAGCTGAGAACTATATCAAGTCGGCCCTTAAAATGTTGGTCAAATAGGAGCAGAGCATGACAAAACGTTGTTCGTGGGTCAAGATGACCAATCCGCTCTACATCGCCTATCATGATGAGGAGTGGGGCCAGCCCCTCCATGATGACCAAGCATTGTTTGAGTTATTGTGTATGGAAACCTATCAAGCGGGCCTGTCTTGGGAAACGGTGCTCAACAAACGCCAAGCTTTCCGAGAAGCATTTTATGGCTATCAAATTCACGCAGTCGCAGAGATGATCAACACCGAACTGGAAGACTTGCTGGAGAATCCAGCCATCATCCGAAATAGAGCCAAGATTTTTGCTACACGCGCTAACGCCCAATCCTTTCTACGGCTACAGGCAGAATACGGCTCTTTTGATGCCTATCTTTGGTCCTTTGTTGAGGGGAAAACGATCGTTAATGATGTTCCTGATTATCGCCAAGCCCCAGCTAAAACACCCTTGTCTGAGAAATTGGCCAAAGATCTCAAAAAACGAGGTTTCAAGTTCACAGGCCCAGTCGCCGTCTTGTCTTTTTTACAAGCAGCAGGGCTAGTTGATGACCATGAGAATGATTGCGAGTGGAAAAGCAGGAATTAGTGAGTATAGGTAACTAGAATATCTGAGAATATAGAAAAAAGCTGAGAAACTTTTCCCAGCTTTATTTGTTATCAAAGCGAATGACTTGCTCCTGTGCATCTACATAGGCGTGGACTCCGAAGGGGACAATTGCTCTTGGAGTTGCGTGTCCGATATTCAGATTATAGACAATCGGGATATTGCTGTCAATGATATCCAATAGTGCCTCTTTATAGTCGTCATAGAAAGTTTCATCCATAGGTTTTCCGACCAGGAGTCCACTGATGGCCTCGAATATACCAGTGTTCTTTAAAGTCCGCAACATCTTTTTGAAGTCTTCTGGCTCAGGCTTTTCTTCGCTTGTTTCTAGCAAGAGGATTTTTCCTTCCCAGTCTGACAAGTCAGGGAAAAGTTTGTATTTTTGGCAGAGCTCCGTGCTATCTGCGTATCGAGAGTTGTCAAAGATATCGTAGAGGGATTCGAGGCAACCACCGAGGATTTTTCCCTCGAACTGGGCATTTCCTTGCAACAACTCAAAACCGGTATTTGCATGACTGACACGAGGTGTCCCCAGAGATTTGGGACTAAAATCAGTTCGTTCCTCATACCAAACATTGCTAGGGCGGATTTCTGAGATTCTTCCCGTCTCAATCAATTCTTTAAAGTAGTGAAGGCTATAGGGCAGCATTTCCTTGTCTAATTCACAAATGTCTGCTAAAAAGGATTGACCATAAAAAGTCTTGATTCCTAGTTTATGCAACATGAGGTGGTTCATGGTTGTATCCGAGAAGCCAAGAAAAATCTTTTGTTTGATAACTTTCTGTAGTTGGTCATTTTCAAAAAGATAAGGTAGTAAGCGATAGGTATCGTCTCCACCGATGGCGCATAGGATTATGTCGATGCTATCATCAGAAAAGGCATGCATCAAATCCTCTGCACGCGCTTCAGGATGGTCTTTGATAAAGTCTAATCCTTTTTGCGAATGGGGCAAAAAGGTAGGATTGAGTCCCAAGTCCTTGAGACGTTGGACACCCAAGTCCACTTCGTGTTTGACAAAGTCCTCTCCGATAATGCCACTAGATAAACTAACAATACCAATAGTAGAAATCATATTTTATCCTCCTAGAAATAGATTGATACTCTTCGAAAACCTCTTCAAACCACGTCAGCTTTGCCTTGCCGTATATATGTTACTGACTTCGTCAGTTCTATCTACAACCTCAAGGCAGTGCTTTGAGCAACCTACGGCTAGCTTCCTAGTTTGCTCTTTGATTTTCATTGAGTATGAGCCTATTTTATCACAAAATATAAGAGGAAACTATGTGGGATGTCAGAAGAATGCTTTTAAATCAAGAAAGTAGTAAAAAGCAACCGCACCTGCAGTTGCTTTTATGATTCTTCTTAATAACGTGTTGGTCCTGCACTTGCGCTGCGGATGTTCAAGCGTTTCTTGAGATAGAAGCGAAGGGCTAGGAGGGCTGCTCCGATAATAGCCAGTGGCAATGGAGCAAGTACTGGATTAAGGCTAGCTGGTAGGAAGCTTGTTGCAAAGAAGACAAGCAACCAAAGGAACATAGAAGCTAGGATAACCAGTACAGATTTCCAGAAAGGTGGACGTTGACTGCGGTCCATATCTGGTCCATAGTATTGGTAAACAAAGTAGTACATCAAGTAGAAGGCAAATCCACCAACCAGTCCAACTAAGAGGAGGGTAATCAATCCATAGCCGAAAGCTTGATCTGCCGCAAAGAAGGTTGTGAGGGCGCTGACGAGGGCAAAGAGGCTAGTGATGAAAAGGGCTGAGTCCATAATCATCAGTTTTGGATCATCATTTTCTTTTGGATGCTCTTTTTCATATTGTTCCTTGACAGTGAAACTATGAGCCCAGTGGGTCGGTGCGCCGTAGAGGGAACGAGCAGTAGTGCCTTTGGCTTGCTCTTCAAGGATTTGGGGAATAACTTCCTCAAAAATAGTCTTGATTTCAGCGTCTGTTTTCCCATCTTTGATGAATTGTTGGGTAGCGATGTGGACAAACTCTTGGTTTTTCTTGGTTAATTTTTGTAGATCAATCTGAGACATAGGAACTCCTCTTAGAACCATTTTTTATGGATGAGATAGAGAGTGAGCGAGACACTCATAGCAAAGGCGATAAAGACGATTAACCAGAAGGCATTCGGCTCACCATTTAGGGGGATTTCATTATCCTTAAAGTTCATCCCGTAGGCAGAAAAGACCATGGTTGGGATGGACATGACGATGGTCACAAGGGCCAAGGTTTTCATGATGTTGTTCTGGTTGTTAGAAATGATAGAGGCGAAGGTCTCTGTCATAGAATGCAAGACGTTTCCATAAATGTCTGCCATCTCGATGGCCTGTTGGGTTTCAATCAGGGTATCTTCAAGTAGGTCTTCGTCCTCAAGGTATTTCTTGATATTGCTGGTTGAGCTGGTCAATTTCTTAATCACACGCTCATTTGTTTTGAGGGAAGCCTTGAAATAGACGATGGTTTTTTCCAATTCCATGAGTTCAATCAATTCTTCATTACGAGTTGATTGATGCAGTTGACTTTCGATTTGTTCACTCTTACGGTCAATCGAACGAAGGGCTGTTAGGTAAAGCTCTGCATTGCGATAGAGAATCTGGAAGATGAAACGCGAACGCATGAAGGTGTAGAAATTACGTAATCGACGGTTGATAAAGACATCGAGGACTGGTAATGGTTCCAAACACGTAGTGATAATGGTTTCCTCGGTGATGATAATACCAAGCGGGATGGTTACGTAGTAGGTGCGGTTATTTCTTTCTTCTGTGACCGGCACGTCAACGATAATCAGGGTATACTCGTCTTCAATGGTAATACGAGACATTTCTTCCGCATCGAGCGGTGCTCGAAGGTCGGCAATATCAATATCGAAGGCGTTAGCGATTTCGAGTGATTCATTTTGAGTCGGATTGACGAGATTGATCCAAGTACCCGGTTCAAGCGTATCGATCTCTTTAAATTCAGTTGTTGTAGAGAGAAAAACTTGTTTCATATCCCTTATCCTTTCTCATTTTTCAGATTTTTTCACACCGTACTATTATACTACAAAATCGGCCTTTTGGGTAATAGAATCTCACTTTTTTTGGTATAATGGTAAGCAATAATGGACTAGAAAGAACAAAGATGCAAGATAAAATTGTCATTCATGGGGCGCGTGCCCATAATTTAAAAAATATTGATGTGGAGATTCCACGAGACAAGTTGGTTGTCGTAACCGGCTTGTCAGGTTCAGGGAAATCCAGTCTGGCCTTTGATACCCTCTATGCGGAGGGACAACGTCGCTATGTGGAGAGTTTGTCAGCCTACGCTCGCCAGTTTTTGGGAAATATGGAGAAGCCAGATGTAGATGCCATTGATGGTCTCAGCCCTGCTATTTCCATCGACCAAAAAACGACTAGCAAAAACCCTCGCTCGACAGTGGGAACAACGACAGAAATCAATGACTATCTGCGTCTCCTCTACGCGCGTGTGGGGACGCCTTACTGTATCAATGGGCATGGGGCTATCAAGGCTTCTTCTGTGGAGCAAATCGTGGATAAGGTTTTAGAATTACCTGAACGCCAGCGCCTGCAAATTTTAGCACCAGTTATCCGTAAGAAAAAAGGACAGCATAAGAGCGTTATTGAAAAGATTCAGAAAGATGGGTATGTCCGTGTCCGTGTGGATGGGGAAGTCTATGATGTGACCGAAGTGCCAGAGTTGTCTAAGAGTAAGCAACACAATATCGATGTCGTGGTTGACCGTATTGTCATCAAGGAGGGTATCCGTAGTCGTCTCTTTGATTCCATTGAGGCTGCCCTTCGTATTGCAGAAGGTTATGTCATTATCGACACTATGGACGACTCTGAGTTGTTGTTCTCTGAGCATTATGCCTGTCCAGTTTGTGGCTTTACTGTCCCAGAGTTAGAGCCTCGTCTCTTCTCCTTCAATGCTCCTTTTGGTTCTTGTAGTGAGTGTGATGGTTTGGGTATTAAGCTGGAGGTGGATACTGATTTGGTAGTGCCAGATGCCAGCAAAACGCTACGTGAGGGGGCGCTAGCACCTTGGAATCCTATCTCATCCAACTACTATCCAAACATGCTAGAGCAGGCCATGACGGCCTTTGGAGTGGATATGGATAAGCCTTTTGAAGACTTGCCAAAAGAAGACAAGAACTTGATTCTCTACGGCTCAGATGGCAAGGAATTCCATTTCCACTATGAAAATGAATTTGGTGGCGTGCGCGATATCGATATTCCTTTTGAGGGAGTTGTCAATAATATCAAACGTCGCTACCATGAAACTAATAGTGACTACACCCGCACCCAGATGCGCCTTTACATGAATGAGCTGACCTGCGGAACCTGTCATGGCTATCGTCTCAATGATCAGGCCTTGTCTGTCCGTGTTGGTGGCCAGCAAGGGCCACATATCGGAGAAATTTCAGACCTGTCTATCGCAGACCACTTGGAGTTGGTGAGCCGGTTAACCTTGTCTGAAAATGAAGCCATCATTGCTCGGCCAATCCTCAAGGAAATCAAGGACCGCTTGACCTTCCTTAATAACGTGGGACTCAACTATCTGACTCTGTCACGTTCGGCAGGTACCCTTTCAGGTGGAGAGAGTCAGCGTATTCGCTTGGCGACCCAAATTGGTTCCAATCTATCAGGTGTCCTCTATATCCTAGATGAGCCGTCAATCGGTCTCCACCAGAGGGACAATGACCGTCTGATTGCCAGTCTGAAAAAGATGCGTGATTTGGGCAATACTCTCATCGTGGTGGAACACGACGAAGATACTATGCGCGAGGCGGATTACCTGATTGACGTTGGTCCCGGTGCCGGTGTTTTTGGTGGGGAGATTGTTGCCGCAGGAACTCCCAAACAGGTGGCTCGCAACAGCAAGTCTATCACAGGCCAGTACTTGTCAGGCAAACGTGCCATTCCAGTACCAGAAGAGCGCCGTGCTGGAAATGGTCGTTTTATCGAGGTGACAGGAGCGCGGGAGAATAACTTGCAAAATGTTACTGCTCGTTTCCCATTAGGAAAATTCATCGCAGTGACGGGGGTATCTGGTTCAGGGAAATCGACCTTAATCAACAGCATCCTCAAAAAAGCCATTGCCCAGAAGCTCAACCGTAATTCAGACAAACCTGGTAAATTCAAGACCATCACAGGGATTGAGCATGTAGACCGCCTGATTGATATTGACCAGAGCCCAATCGGACGAACGCCAAGGTCTAACCCTGCTACCTATACGGGAGTTTTTGACGATATACGTGACCTCTTTGCCCAGACAAACGAAGCCAAAATTCGAGGCTACAAGAAGGGCCGATTCAGTTTTAACGTCAAGGGAGGCCGTTGTGAAGCCTGCTCAGGTGACGGAATCATCAAGATTGAGATGCACTTCTTGCCAGATGTTTACGTGGCTTGTGAGGTTTGCCACGGGACTCGCTACAACAGTGAAACCCTAGAAGTTCATTACAAGGAAAAGAATATCTCGCAGGTCTTGGACATGACTGTTAACGATGCGGTGGAATTTTTCCAACACATTCCCAAAATTCAACGCAAACTTCAGACTATCAAGGATGTGGGACTTGGTTATGTGACATTGGGGCAACCTGCTACCACCCTTTCTGGGGGAGAAGCTCAGCGTATGAAACTGGCTAGTGAACTTCACAAACGATCGACAGGAAAATCTTTCTACATTCTGGATGAGCCGACGACAGGTCTTCATACCGAGGATATTGCTCGCTTGCTTAAGGTTTTAGCTCGCTTTGTAGACGATGGCAATACAGTCCTTGTTATCGAGCACAATCTAGATGTTATTAAGACAGCAGACCATATCATCGACTTGGGACCTGAGGGCGGTGTCGGCGGTGGAACCATCATCGCAACAGGAACTCCAGAAGAAGTAGCGGCCAACGAAGCCAGCTACACAGGACAGTATTTGAAAGGAAAGTTACATCATGAATAAACGTGTACAAGCATTTCTAGCTAAAATGCAAGAAAAAGAACTAGATGGCATCATCATCAATAACCTTAAAAACGTCTATTACCTAACTGGTTTTTGGGGCTCAAACGGAACAGTCTTCATCAGCCGTGACCGACAGGTCTTGGTGACAGACTCTCGCTATATCATTGCAGCTAAGCAAGAAACCAGTGGCTTTGAGATTGTAGCTGACCGTGATGAATTGGCTGTCATTGCAGGAATTGTCAAGGACATGGGCTTGTCCCGTATCGGTTTTGAAGATGAGATTTCGGTCTCTTATTATCACCGTATGCAAACGGCATTTGAAGGTTTGGAACTAGTTCCACAGACACAGTTTGTTGAAGGTCTTCGAATGATTAAGGATGAGGCAGAGATTGCAGCGATTCGCAAGGCTTGTTCTATTTCAGACCAAGCTTTCCGTGATGCGCTTGACTTTATCAAACCAGGAAAAACTGAAATTGAAATTGCCAACTTCCTTGACTTCCGCATGCGTGAGTTGGGAGCATCTGGTTTGTCTTTTGACACTATTTTAGCAAGTGGTATCAACTCTTCTAAGCCCCATGCCCATCCAATGCACAAACCAGTGGAGCTGGGAGAAGCCATTACCATGGACTTCGGATGTCTTTACGAGCACTATGTCAGCGATATGACACGTACTATCTATCTGGGGCATGTCAGCGATGAGCAGGCGGAGATTTACAATACGGTTTTGAAAGCCAACCAAGCCTTGATTGACCAGGCTAAGGCAGGATTAGGTTTCCGAGACTTTGACAAAATTCCTCGTGATATTATCATCGAGGCAGGCTATGGCGACTACTTTACCCACGGTATCGGACACGGTATTGGGCTGGATATTCATGAAGAGCCTTACTTTAGCCAAACTTCTACAGAAACTATTAAGGCAGGTATGGCCTTGACCGATGAACCAGGTATCTACATCGAAGGCAAATATGGCGTTCGTATTGAGGATGATATCCTGATTACAGAGACAGGTTGTGAATTGTTGACCCTAGCTCCAAAAGAGTTGATAGTTATCTAAGAATTAAACAACTCAGATGATTGACTTTTAAATTTTAAAGGTTTATACTGAAAGACGAAAACGGTAGGTGAGGCTACCATAGGGATACGGATGACTACCGCAAAGCAGTGGAGACACTACTCGTTGGTCAACAGTCCTGGTCGCGAAGGCCAAGACTAAGCTCATTACATTGCCCTATGGAGTTAAAGCTTGAACGAAAAACAGATAATTAGTTTTTTAATCCTGCCATTTTATGGTGGGATTTTCTACTGTTTAAATCAAAGAAAGGAGATAGACGATGCAAATTGACGATCATCCGGAACCGCACATACACAGCCAATCGCTGATTTGTGTCGTTCTGCCCTTATAAAGTGATTGGTCTCTGTGTATGAAACACATCATTCATACAGATAGGAGAAACCAATGAAAACTACAAAAGAAAGATTAGCAACAGCTATTCATACATCTTTAAACGAAACTCTATCTTTTTATAAGACAAGTCTAACAGGCTTGACTGGGGAGCAGGTGGAGAAAAATCGTGACCTATATGGTGAAAATACCATCACAAAGGGTCAAGAAGACAGTATCCTCAAAAAAATTTACGAATCCATTATCAATCCTTTTACGATCATCTTACTGGTCATCGCCGTGATTTCCTTGGTGACCAATGTCTGGTTGGCAAAACCAGGTCAAGAGGATCCGACGACTTCTATTATCATCGTTGTCCTAGTCCTCATTTCTGGTGGCATTCGATTTGTTCAAGAACTCCGCAGTGATAAGGCTGCGACCAATCTATCAAAAATGATTGTCAACACAGCGACTGTCATTCGTCAAGGAGAAATCCAAGAAGTACCTATCGATGATTTGGTAGTAGGTGACGTGGTTAAATTAAGCGCTGGAGACATGATTCCAGCAGATCTTCTTTTATTTGAGTCGCGCGATTTCTTTGTACAACAGTCGGGCTTGACAGGTGAAAGTGAATCGGTTGAAAAATTGGCCTTGACCAAGGCAACAGTTCAACAATCTGATAGTCTGCTGGAAGCAGAAGCGCTCGCCTTTATGGGAACCAATGTCTTGTCTGGTAGTGCTAAGGCCGTGGTTTTGGCGGTTGGTGATGATACCATGATGGGGGCCATTGAGCAGACTTTGAACACCTATGACGAGCCTACTTCGTTTGAGCGAGAAATGAATAGTATTTCGTGGCTCTTGATTCGTTTGATGCTGGTCATGGTGCCCATCGTTTTCTTGTCCAATGGTTTAACAGATGGCGACTGGTTGGAAGCTGGCGTATTTGCTTTGAGTGTTGGTGTTGGGCTTACACCTGAGATGCTTCCTATGATTATCACGGCCAGTCTAGCAAAAGGCTCCATCATTATGGCCAAGGAAAAAGTGGTTATCAAGAAACTCAATGCCATACAGGACTTAGGGGCGATTGATATTTTGTGTACAGATAAGACAGGAACTCTAACCCAAGACGAAATTGTCCTTGAATATCCCTTGGACATCCACGGACGCTTGGATTTGACCGTCTTGAGACGAGCTTATCTCAATTCTTATTTTCAAACGGGCTTGAAAAATTTGATGGACAGAGCCATCATCAAACGGACTGAAAAGGAAGCAAAAGAACACGCCCTCTTGCAAAATCTGGCTCAAACTTTTCAAAAAATAGATGAGCTTCCCTTTGATTTTGAACGTAGACGGATGAGTGTTATCGTTAAGGATGAACACGAAGTTGTTAGTTTGGTAACCAAGGGTGCCCTAGAGGAGATGTTGACGATTTCCAGTTATGCGGAATACCAAGGAGTGATTACTCCCTTGACAGATGTTATTAGAGAAGAAATTTTAGCAGAAGTCAGACAACTAAATCAACAAGGTTTGCGTGTCTTGGGAGTGGCCTATAAGTCAGGTTTGAGGGAAGGCCATGCCTATACAGTTGATGACGAAGGGGATATGATTCTAACTGGTTATTTAGCCTTCCTAGATCCTCCTAAACCATCTGCAGCACCAGCAATTAAGGCTCTGTTAGAACATGGGGTTCAAACAAAGATTTTGACGGGAGACAACGAAAAAGTTACCCAAGCAGTCTGTGAAAAGGTTGGTTTGGATATCAATCAGATGCTGTTAGGGTCTGAAATTGACCAGATGAGTGATCAAGAATTGGCTCAAGCCGTAGAGGAGGTAACAGTCTTTGCCAAGCTTTCACCTGACCAAAAAGCGAGGATTATTTTGCAATTTAAGGCTAATGGTCATGCTGTTGGCTATATGGGAGATGGGATCAATGATGCTCCTTCTATGAAAGTTGCAGATGTGGGGATTTCTGTTGATACAGCAGTAGATATTGCCAAAGAAACAGCTGATGTTATCCTACTTGATAAGGATCTCATGGTGCTGGAAAAAGGACTTGTTGAAGGGCGTAAGGTCTATGCCAATATGACCAAATATATCAAAATGACAGTGAGTTCTAATTTTGGGAATATCTTATCCCTTTTGGTTTCTGGAATCTTTTTACCATTTTTACCGATGGCTCCAGTCCATTTAATTATCCTAAATCTAGTCTATGATTTGTCTTGTATTGCCTTGCCTTTTGACAAGGTGGATAAAGATTTTTTGAGAAATCCGCATATCTGGGAAGCTAAGTCTATCACACGTTTCATGGTTTGGATGGGGCCTATCTCTTCTGCCTTTGATATTTTGACCTTTATTTTGCTCTATTTTATCATTGTACCCATGACGACAGGTCAAGCCTATGTCCATGGAGCGGAGTCTGCTGTAGGATTTATTGTCTTGTTTCAGACAGGTTGGTTTATCGAGTCCATGTGGTCACAGACCATGGTTATCCATATGCTGCGTTCAGCCAAAATTCCCTTTTTACAAAGTCGTCCAGCTTGGCTAGTCCTTGTGACAACCCTATTGGCTGCAGCCTTTGTGACCTTCCTTCCCTACAGTCCACTAGCTAGCCTTCTCCATCTAACTCCTTTAAAATCGATTTATTTCATCTTTTTACTTTTCATCATTATTTTGTATATGATTAGTGTGACAATTGTGAAAAAAATCTATATCAAGAAATATCAAGAATGGCTGTAAATTTCATTTTGTCAAGAAAAAAGTACGAAAATGACGAAAAAAGTCAAAAAAATTTAAAAATAGGTCGCAAGTCGGATGTTTTTTATGGTATAATAGACTAAACTGATAGTAACATGTAGCGAAAGGGGTAGGTACATGATTAAAATTTATACAGTCTCAAGTTGTACTAGCTGTAAAAAAGCAAAAACCTGGCTCAATGCCCACCAGTTAAGTTATAAAGAACAAAACCTTGGTAAAGAAGGAATTACGCGAGAAGAATTACTGGATATTCTGACAAAAACAGATAACGGAATAGCCAGCATCGTTTCATCTAAAAATCGCTATGCCAAAGCCCTTGGAGTGGATATTGAAGATTTGAGCGTCAATGAAGTCCTCAATCTGATTATGGAAACGCCGAGAATTTTAAAGAGCCCAATCCTTGTAGATGAAAAACGCCTGCAAGTTGGCTATAAGGAAGACGATATTCGTGCCTTCCTACCACGCTCTGTCCGTAATGTAGAAAATGCAGAAGCACGTTTGCGTGCAGCTCTATAAACATCAAGGCTGGGAGCAACTCCCAGTCTTATTTTAATTTCAAAAAGAAAGAAGAAAGAAATGAAGAAAATAGTTCTTGTTAGTCTAGCTTTCCTTTTTGTCCTGGTTGGTTGCGGACAGAAAAAAGAAACTGGACCAGCTACAAAAACAGAAAAGGATACGCTTCAGTCGGCATTGCCAGTTATTGAAAATGCTGAGAAGAATACAGTTGTAACCAAGACTTTGGTTTTGCCAAAGTCAGATGATGGCAGCCAGCAAACCCAAACCATTACTTATAAAGACAAGACTTTTTTGAACCTAACCATTCAACAAAAACGTCCAGTCTCAGATGAGTTGAAGACTTATATCGACCAACATGGAGTGGAAGAAACTCAAAAAGCTCTTCTCGAGGCAGAGGAGAAAGATGAGTCTATCATAGAAGCTCGCAAATTAGCAGGATTTAAGCTTGAAACTAAACTATTGAGTGCAACTGAACTTCAAACAACGACTAGTTTTGATTTTCAAGTTTTGGATGTCAAGAAGGCTTCTCAGTTAGAATATTTGAAGAACATTGGTTTAGAAAATCTCTTGAAGAATGAACCAAGCAAATATATTTCAGACAGATTGGCAAATGGCGCGACAGAACAATAGAAAATCCAAATAAATAGACTGCCTGAATTGTAGAACGTAAGGAATTATGCTATAATGGTACTATTCTAAGGAAAGAGGGTGTTAGAATGGGATTTACTGAAGAAACAGTACGTTTTAAATTGGACGATTCCAATAAAAAAGAAATTAGCGAAACTTTGACTGATGTTTATGCTTCGTTGAACGATAAGGGCTACAACCCAATTAACCAAATCGTAGGTTACGTATTGAGTGGAGACCCTGCCTACGTTCCTCGTTATAATAATGCACGAAATCAAATCCGTAAGTATGAGCGTGATGAAATCGTTGAGGAATTGGTTCGCTACTACCTAAAAGGACAAGGAGTCGATCTATAATCTATGAGAATTATGGGATTGGACGTCGGTTCAAAAACGGTAGGGGTGGCCATTAGCGATCCGCTCGGTTTTACAGCTCAAGGGCTTGAAATCATTCAAATCAATGAGGAACAAGGTCAATTTGGTTTTGACCGCGTTAAGGAGTTGGTTGATACTTACAAGGTGGAACGATTTGTAGTGGGCTTGCCTAAAAACATGAACAATACAAGTGGACCGCGTGTGGAAGCTAGTCAAGCCTACGGAGCAAAGTTAGAAGAGCTTTTTGATTTACCAGTAGACTATCAAGATGAACGCTTGACAACAGTCGCCGCAGAGCGCATGTTGATTGAGCAAGCAGATATTAGCCGTAACAAGCGCAAGAAAGTCATTGATAAGTTAGCAGCTCAGCTGATTTTACAAAATTATTTAGATAGAAAATTTTAATACAAAGGAGAGGCTATGTCACACGATCATAACCACGACCACGAAGAACGTGAATTAATCACACTAGTAGATGAGCAAGGAAATGAAACCTTGTTTGAAATCCTTTTGACGATTGATGGAAAAGAAGAATTTGGTAAAAACTATGTTCTTCTAGTACCAGTTAACGCAGAAGAAGACGAAGACGGACAAGTTGAAATCCAAGCTTACTCATTCATCGAAAACGAAGATGGAACAGAAGGCGAATTGCAACCAATCCCAGAAGACTCGGAAGACGAATGGAACATGATTGAAGAAGTCTTCAACAGCTTTATGGAGGAGTAAAAACATCCAGTGGATGTTTTTAGCCCAGCTCTTTGTAACAAGAGAGAGCTGGTAAGTCCGGGGGATGTTTTTACCCCAAGTTAATATTCATAGTAGCTAGTTATTAGCTAACCAGGTGAGAGGTCGGGACGAAAATCCTGGCCTCGTTTTTGTTAGTTATGAGACTTTATTGAGGCAGTTGATTGAACCTGTAATTAAGGAGATGTATATGTTTGAAGTAGAAGAATGGCTCCATAGTCGGATTGGTTTGAATTTTCGATCAGGCTTGGGCCGAATGCAACAAGCGGTGGATTTGTTGGGGAATCCCGAGAAGTCTTATCCTATTATCCACGTAACAGGAACTAATGGAAAAGGATCTACCATTGCTTTTATGAGGGAGTTATTTATGGGGCATGGCAAAAAAGTTGCGACTTTCACCTCCCCTCATATCGTCTCTATCAATGATCGAATCTGCATTAACGGGCAACCAATAGCTGATGCAGACTTCATCCGTTTGGCTAATAAGGTCAAGGAGATGGAGAAAACGCTCCTGCAAACCCATGACCAGTTGTCTTTTTTTGAATTGCTGACCTTGATTGCTTTTCTTTATTTTAGAGAGCAAGCGGTGGATTTGCTTTTACTAGAAGTGGGAATTGGTGGTTTACTAGACACGACCAATGTGGTAACTGGAGAGATTGCTGTCATCACTTCCATCGGACTTGATCATCAGGAGACTCTGGGTGACAGTATAGCAGCAATTGCAGAGCAGAAAGCTGGTATTTTTAAGGCTGGTAAAAAGGCAGTGATTGCTAAGTTGCCTTCAGAAGCTAGGCTTGTTTGTCAGAAAAAAGCAGAATCTTTAGCTGTTGACCTTTATCAGGCAGGTCAGGATTTTTCAATGCTGAATGGGGATTTTTCAAGCTCTTTGGCTAACCTTTCACAGTTGAAAATAGGCTTGGAAGGAGCTTATCAGCAGGAAAATGCGGCCTTGGCGCTACAAACGTTTCTTCTCTTTATGAGAGAAGGAAAGGAAGCTGTTGATGAACAGGTTGTAAGACAGGCTTTGGAGAAGACCCATTGGGCTGGGCGTTTGGAGCGTATTCGTCCTCAAATTTACTTGGACGGTGCTCATAACCTCCCTGCCTTGACTCGCTTGGTTGAATTTACTAAAGAAAAAGAGCAGGAAGGATATCGTCCTCAAATCCTATTTGGAGCCTTGAAAAGGAAGGATTATCAAGGGATGTTGGCTTATCTGACTGAAAAATTGCCTCAGGTGGAACTCAAGGTGACCGGCTTTGACTATCAAGGTTCTTTGGATGAAACAGATGTAACAGGTTACGATGTAATTCCTTCTTATCGCGAATTTATCAGCAGTTTCGAAGAAAGAGCAGACACTCAAGACTTGTTATTCATTACAGGGTCTCTCTATTTTATCTCAGAAGTACGGGGCTACTTGCTGGCCCATGAGCAGATAAATTGACCTCCTTTTTTGAACTTGTTATACTAGGAAAACTACTAGTTAGAAGGAAAAACTTCTGTAAATTGGTAGCAGAAAGGAAATTCATCATGAAATTAAAAAGATTCACACTTTCTCTTGCTTCTCTAGCAAGTCTTAGTCTCTTAGTAGCTTGTTCACAAAGAGCTCAACAAGTTCAACAACCAGTAGCTCAATCGCAAACACAACAAACTCAGCAATCACAACCTGCTGCTTCATCTTCGGCAGAAAATTCAAACCAGGCAGCGACAAGTTCTTCACAAAATACGCCTGAGGCTCAACCAACCAATATTGATGGAACTTATACTGGTCAGGACGAAGGAGACCGTATCACTTTAGTGGTAACTGGAACAACTGGTACATGGACACAGGTAGAAACTGACGGAGATCAAGAAATCAAGCAGGTTAGCTTCGATGCCGCTAATCAACGCATGATTATTGGGGATGATGTCAAGATTTATGCAATTAATGGCAATCAGATGATTATTGACGATAGGGATAGAGAAGCGTCTGATCGCATTGTTTTATCAAAATAGACTGGAAGGAGACTGGTTTTGTCAGTCTCTTTTGCTTTTACTCAGAAAAATGATTATAAATACTTGCCTTCTACCGAATACCTGCGTTATACTAGTATTAATTACCTGTTTTTAGCATTCATACTCTTCGAAAATCTCTTCAAACCACGTCAGCTTCCATCTGCAACCTCAAAACAGTGTTTTGAGCAACCTGCGACTAGCTTCCTAGTTTGCTCTTTGCTTTTCATTGAGTATCAAAATATCAAGGAGGGGATATGAAATATAGAAAATTTCAATTATTGATGTCCAAGTATGGCTTTAGTCTTTCGATTATGCTACTTGAACTTTGTCTTGTTTTTGGTTTCTTTCTCTATTTAGGGCGTATGGCCCCTATTCTATGGGTCATTCTCTTAATCTTTATGAGTATGGCGACTATCGTAGCGATTGTCAATCGCTCAATGGCGCCTGATAGTAAAGTGATGTGGTTAGTGGTGACTTTTGTTCCTGTCATTGGTCCCTTGCTCTATCTGATGTTTGGTGAAAGGCGATTGTCCAAAAAAGAAATCAAGCAGTTGGACAAACTTGGTTCTATGCATTTTCGGGAGGATAACAGTAAAGCTCTCCGCCAGAAATTGAAGGAAGATGATAAGGCGGCTTACGGAGTTATCAAATCTTTACTAAGTATGGATAGCAATGCCGATGTCTATGATCGAACAGATTCACAATTCTTTTCTTCGGGTGAGAGCATGTGGCAACATATGCTAGAAGACCTCAAGAAAGCTGAGAAATTTATCTTTCTAGAGTACTATATTGTCGAAGAAGGTTTGATGTGGAATAGCATACTAGATATATTAGAGCAAAAGGCAGCTCAGGGTGTAGAGATCAAGATGCTCTATGATGATATCGGCTGTATGGCGACTTTACCCGGAGACTACACTATTCAGCTTCGTAGTCGAGGAATTGAAGCCCATAAATTTAACAAGGTGGTTCCTCGCTTGACGGTGGCTTACAACAATCGTGACCATCGTAAAATTCTGGTCATAGATGGTCAGGTAGCTTATACAGGAGGTATTAACTTAGCTGATGAGTACATCAACCATGTAGAACGTTTTGGCTACTGGAAGGACAGTGGGATTCGCTTAGATGGCCCTGGTGTCAAGGCTCTCACCCGTCTCTTTTTGATGACTTGGTACATTAATCGTGGGGAAATCAGCGATTTTGACCAGTATCACTTGGAAAATCAGCCTTGTTCTGGCCAAGGGCTCTGCATTCCTTACGGTAGTGGACCCAAGCCCATCTTCCGTACTCAAGTAGGGAAAAAAGTCTATCAAAGTTTGATTAATCAGGCTACTGATTCAGTCTATATCACAACACCCTATTTGATTATTGACTATGATTTAACTGAGAGTATTAAAAATGCAGCCATGAGGGGTGTTGATGTCCGCATCGTGACTCCTTTCATTCCGGATAAAAAATTAATCCAACTCATCACGAGAGGGGCCTATCCGGATTTGTTGTCAGCAGGAGTCAGGATTTTTGAGTATAGTCCTGGCTTCATCCATAGTAAACAAATCCTAGTGGACAAGGACTTTGCTGCAGTTGGAACGATTAATTTAGATTATAGAAGTTTGCTTCATCACTATGAAGATGCAGTTTTGCTATATAAAACGGCATCAATCACAGAGATTCAAAAAGATTTTCAAGAGATTTTTTCAGCATCGCAAGAAATTTTCCCTCATACGATAAAAAATAGCTGGTATCAGAAATTGATTAAGGAAATTGCCCAGTTATTTGCCCCAATCTTATAAGAAATCTAGGACTTAGGACACAAACCAGTCCTATTTTTCTTGCCTTTTACGAATAAGAAGATGTAGGAGGAAAGATGCTGACTCAGAAAGAATTGGATTATATCATAACATTTAAACAGACGAATTTACATCGATTTCGGGAAATTGAAACCTTTGTGAAACTAAGCAAAAAATCACTCAAACAGCCATCGCAAGCTGACAATTTTAGGTCTTTTTGATATACTAAGACAGATAAATTGAATAGGAGAAACGACATGGCTGTATATGGCAGAATCGAAGAAGTATCCGAAACGATACAGAGTAATGAAATTGAAAATAGATTGGATAGGAACCTTGAATCTCATGTAGAAAAAGAAGAACAGGTAGCTTTCCCGTTTTTCAGACTCATCATTGGAAGTACGATTGCAACGTTTTTTTCTGTGGTGATACCTTTACTTTTAGATATGGTAAGTCCCTCTCAGGCGCAGGATTTGTATATAGGGTGGGCTTTGCATCAGGGAGGACAGCTCTACAGTAGCTATTATGCTAGTCACGGTCTTATTTATTACTTGCTACTTTACATCACTCAAGGAGGCATCCTTTTTGCCTTGGTAGAATGGCTAGCCCTCTTAGGAGGAGGTTATTTCCTCTTTTCTTCAACTGACTATCTGACGGGACAAAGGGAACAAGCCAAGCAACTCCTAACCATATTTTATATTTTGGTATCTGGTCTCGGTTTTGGCGGAGGTTACGCTACTATCTTAGCTTTGCCATTTCTGTTTGCAGGATTTTCATTCATAGCAGCTTATCTATTAAATCCTAACCATGACAAGGGATTTCTACGTCTGGGGATTTTCTTGGCCCTATCATTTTTCATAGAGCCTCTTACAAGTCTTTTCTTTATTGCAGTAGTAACGATTGGTTTATTTGTCTTTAATGTTGGGCATGGCCGCCTTGCTCATGGAGTTTATCAGTTTTTTGCAGCAGCACTTGGCTTTTCTCTCATCTTTTACCCAGTAGGATATTATGTTCTTGCTTCAGGTGGTTTTGGAGAGGCTCTAGGGAGTCTTTTATATCCGATTGATTCCCTTCAGGTCTTGAATCCTCAACTAATGGATAATGTTGTATTCTATGGTTTGTTGACCTTTGGTTTAGGAGCTCTCTTCCTTGTTTTTCTAGGATTGTTCCAATCAAAGGCATCAAGATTATATGTTATTTCAGTACCAGCTAGTTTTGCTTTCCTATTTGTATTAGCCTTGTTGCTTTTTTCTCAAGAACCTCTTCACGGTTCGCGTTTGATTCTAATCCTTCCATTTTTACTCCTTCTTTTGATGACCAGTATTCGTGGGAAACATTCAGCTAGAGGAGCTCGTCGTCGGAGAAGAGAAGATGTTCCTACTTTATGGAAAAAATTCATGAAAGGGAATCTCTACTTACCGATCCTAGTGGTGGTTTATCTGATTGCAATTCCTTTTGTAGCTCGTTTTATCTTACATCCAGCTTCCTATAGAGAACAACATCAAGTGGTAGATAGAGTCAAACAAGAGACGAGTGAGGGAGACCAAATTTATATTTGGGATTCACATGTTCAGATGTATAAAGAAAGCCAGCGTTTGGCTGGATCCATGTTCCCATCACCTCTTCTTTATACGAATACAGAAGAGAATAAAACTAGTTTAATCAATGACTTGAAAGAAAACCAACCTAAGGTGATTGTGGTAAACGACAAGGTGGCTCTCTGGTCTGAGGCGGAGACACTCTTAAAAGAAAATTACCAACAAGTAAAGACTGATTACTCAGAGTTTAAAGTCTATAAAATTAAATAACTAAATCAATATCTTGTGTATTTTTAAAAATTTTAGGATTTTTAACACAAGATATTGATTTTTCTTTTTAGAGTGGTATAATACTTTTTAGAAAGAACATTTTAGAAACGAGCATGTATATGATTGCACTAGAAGAAAAAATTACAATTTTGCCAACTCTCTTCGTCGAGAAACGAGATGGGAGACGTGTTGTATTTGATGTGGACAAGATTGACAAGGCTCTCCACAAGGCGGCTGACAAGGTTATGGATGTGACACCCTTGGTCGAAAAACGCCTCAATGCTCTGACTGAGCGAATTGTCACAGAAATTCATAGTCGTTTTCCAAAGGGGGTTAAGATTTACGAAATTCAAAATATCGTAGAACATGAACTCCTTGAAGCAAAAGAATATGCCTTGGCTGAGGAGTATATCACTTATCGGACACAGAGGGATTTTGAGAGATCAAAAGCGACAGATATCAACTTTAGTATCCATAAACTTCTCAACAAAGACCAGGCAGTTGTCAATGAAAATGCAAATAAAGACAGCGATGTCTTTAATACCCAGCGTGATTTGACAGCGGGTATTGTTGGGAAATCAATCGGACTGCAAATGCTTCCTAAGCACGTAGCCAATGCCCACCAAAAAGGGGATATCCACTATCACGATTTGGACTATAGTCCCTATACACCTATGACCAACTGCTGTTTGATTGATTTCAAGGGGATGTTGGAAAATGGTTTTAAGATTGGAAATGCAGAGGTAGAGAGTCCCAAGTCTATTCAGACTGCAACAGCTCAGATTTCGCAAATCATCGCCAACGTTGCTTCTAGCCAGTACGGAGGTTGTTCAGCTGACCGTATCGATGAAGTCTTGGCGCCTTATGCAGAGAAGAATTACCAAAAACACCTCAAAGATGCAGAAGAGTGGGTATTGCCTGAAAAACGGGAAGATTACGCTTGGAAGAAAACGCAAAAGGACATCTATGATGCCATGCAATCTCTCGAGTATGAAATCAACACTCTCTTCACTTCAAATGGACAAACACCTTTTACTTCGCTAGGTTTTGGTCTGGGAACCAATCGTTTTGAGCGTGAAATTCAAAAAGCTATCTTGAACATCCGAATCAAGGGCCTTGGTTCAGAACATCGAACAGCCATCTTCCCTAAACTTATTTTTACTCTGAAAAGAGGCCTTAACTTGGAAGAAGGGACTCCAAACTATGACATCAAGCAGTTGGCTCTAGAGTGTGCAACCAAGCGGATGTATCCAGACGTCTTGTCTTATGATAAGATTGTTGAGTTGACAGGTTCTTTTAAGGTTCCTATGGGTTGCCGTTCGTTTCTTCAAGGGTGGAAGGATGAAAATGGTGTCGAGGTCAATTCAGGTCGCATGAATCTGGGTGTTGTGACGGTTAACCTGCCTCGTATTGCTCTTGAGTCTGAAGGTGATATGAATAAGTTCTGGGAAATCTTCAACGAGCGAATGAACATTGCGGAAGATGCTCTGGTTTATCGTGTCGAACGAACCAAGGAAGCAACACCAGCAAATGCTCCTATCCTGTATCAATACGGTGCTTTTGGTCATCGTCTAGGTAAAGAAGAAAGTGTTGACCAGCTCTTTAAGAATCGTCGTGCCACAGTTTCGCTAGGCTATATCGGTTTGTATGAAGTAGCGACAGTTTTCTTTGGTAATAGCTGGGAACACAATCCAGCCGCCAAGGAATTCACGCTGGATATCATTCGTGATATGAAACGCCGTGTAGAAGAGTGGTCAGACCAATATGGTTATCATTTCTCAATTTATTCAACACCATCTGAAAGTTTGACAGACCGTTTCTGCCGACTAGATACAGAGAAGTTTGGCTCTATTCCTGACATCACAGACAAGGAATACTACACCAATTCTTTCCATTATGATGTTCGTAAAAATCCAACACCGTTTGAAAAATTAGACTTTGAGAAAGTCTATCCAGAAGCAGGTGCGTCAGGTGGTTTTATCCATTATTGTGAGTATCCAGTCCTTCAGCAAAATCCTAAGGCTCTGGAAGCTGTTTGGGACTATGCCTACGACCGTGTAGGTTATCTAGGCACTAATACTCCGATTGACCGTTGCTACAAGTGTGACTTTGAAGGGGATTTTGAACCAACTGAAAGAGGATTTGCTTGTCCAAACTGTGGCAATAGCGACCCTAAAACAGTAGATGTGGTCAAACGAACTTGTGGCTATCTAGGTAATCCTCAAGCAAGACCTATGGTCAACGGCCGTCACAAGGAAATCGCTGCGCGTGTCAAACATATGAATGGCTCAACGATTAAAATAGCTGGACATCAAGTAACAAATTAGAAAGAAATGAAATGGGAAAATATCAATTAGATGATAAGGGGCGCGCACAAGTGACCCGTTATCACGAGAAACACTCTAAAGGTGGAGCTGGTAAGAAAGAACGCTTGCTCAACCTCAGAGAACAATTTTTAAACAAGAATAAGAAAAAATAAAAGTGAGAGTCAGCTCTCGCTTTTCTCTTAGTGGGAGGTAAGGATGGAATTACGCAGACCGACAATAGTAGATAAGAAGGCTGTTATAGACATGATGGAGGAATTTGAAAAATATCAGTCGCTTCACGACGGTGGTTTCTGGGATACAGAGAACTTTGTGTATGAAGAATGGTTGAATAGTAATCAGGATAAAGAAATGGGGATTAATTTGCCTGAAAATCGTGTTCCTTCTATACAATTTATATCATTTAATGATATAGGTCGTGCTCTAGGGTTTTTAAACTTGCGATTGAGACTGAATGAGGGATTATTGAATTATGCTGGCCACATTGGCTACTCCATTCGTCCATCAGAAAGAGGCAAGGGTTATGCTAAGGAAACTCTCCGTCAGGGCTTGCAAGTTGCTAAGGAAAAGAACATCAAGAGAACTCTTGTGACCTGTAGCGTAAATAATCCTGCTAGCAGAGCAGTCATTTTAGCAAATGGTGGGCTCCTTGAGGATGTTCGTGATGGAGTCGAACGTTATTGGATAGAGGTAGCGAATGAATAATCCAAAACCACAAGAATGGAAAAGCGAGGAACTCAGTCAAGGTCGTATCATTGACTACAAGGCCTTCAACTTTGTAGATGGAGAGGGTGTGCGTAACTCTCTCTATGTATCAGGCTGTATGTTTCACTGCGAGGGTTGTTATAATGTTGCCACTTGGTCTTTCAATGCAGGAATTCCCTACACAGCAGAATTAGAAGAACAGATTATGGCAGATCTCGCTCAACCTTATGTTCAAGGCTTGACCTTGCTGGGAGGGGAGCCTTTTCTCAATACTGGTATTCTTTTGCCACTCGTTAAGCGTATTCGGAAGGAATTGCCAAACAAAGACATCTGGTCATGGACTGGCTACACTTGGGAAGAAATGATGTTGGAGACACAAGATAAACTGGAACTCTTATCACTGATTGACATTCTGGTTGATGGCCGATACGATCGAACTAAGAGAAATCTCATGCTCCAGTTTCGAGGTTCGTCCAATCAACGCATCATCGATGTGCAAAAATCACTCAAAAGTGGGCAAGTAGTGATTTGGGACAAGCTCAATGATGGAAAAGAAAGCTATGAACAGGTGAAGAGAGACTAACTTTCTTCTATAAAAATAGTTAAATAAATGACCCGCCAAAAAAGAAAACATTTTCATGTTAAAAATTTTAAAAAACAGCAACAAATCCCTTGCAATCGCAGGGGCTTTGTGTTATTCTATTATGGTGCTGTAAATTACAGCCTTAGCTTTGATGCAAGAGGTTGCGACACGCTCGGTTGCATTGCCACGCAACACCGCGTCGGTTTTCTTGTGGAGCTAGCCTATTATCTTAAATAGACGAAAAGGAGAAAAAGATGGCAAACAAAAAAATCCGTATCCGTTTGAAAGCTTACGAACACCGTACGCTTGACACAGCGGCTGCAAAAATCGTAGAATCAGCTACTCGTACAGGTGCACAAGTTGCGGGTCCAATCCCACTTCCAACTGAACGTAGCCTCTACACAATCATTCGTGCGACTCACAAATATAAAGATTCTCGCGAACAATTTGAAATGCGTACACACAAACGTTTGATCGATATCGTTAACCCAACTCAAAAAACAGTTGATGCTTTGATGAAATTGGATCTTCCAAGTGGTGTAAACGTAGAAATCAAACTTTAATCTAAAGCTTGATACCTTGAGCATAAAAAACGCTCGTTAAAAACTTTTTGAATAAAAAATATAGAAAAGGAACTATTTTCTCATGACAAAAGGAATCTTAGGGAAAAAAGTGGGAATGACTCAAATCTTCACTGAAGCTGGCGAATTGATCCCTGTAACAGTTATTGAAGCAACTCCAAACGTTGTTCTTCAAGTTAAAACTGTTGAAACAGACGGATACAACGCTATCCAAGTTGGTTTCGATGACAAACGCGAAGTATTGAGCAACAAACCTGCTAAAGGACATGTAGCGAAAGCTAACACGGCTCCTAAGCGCTTCATTCGTGAATTCAAAAACGTTGAAGGCTTGGAAGTTGGTGCTGAAATCACAGTTGAAACATTCGCAGTTGGAGACGTTGTTGACGTAACTGGTACTTCTAAAGGTAAAGGTTTCCAAGGTGTTATCAAACGCCACGGACAATCACGTGGACCAATGGCTCACGGTTCTCGTTACCACCGTCGTCCAGGTTCTATGGGACCTGTTGCACCTAACCGCGTATTCAAAGGTAAAAACCTTGCAGGACGTATGGGTGGCGACCGTGTAACAATTCAAAACCTTGAAGTTGTACAAGTTGTTCCAGAAAAGAACGTTATCCTTATCAAAGGTAACGTACCAGGTGCTAAGAAATCTCTTATCACTATCAAATCAGCAGTTAAAGCTGGTAAATAATAAGGAAAGGGGAATACAGTCAAAATGGCAAATGTAACATTATTCGACCAAACTGGTAAACAAGCGGGCGAAGTTGTTCTTAATGATGCAATCTTTGGTATCGAACCAAATGAATCTGTTGTGTTTGATGTGATCATCAGCCAACGTGCTAGCCTTCGTCAAGGAACTCACGCAGTTAAAAACCGCTCAGCTGTTTCAGGTGGCGGACGCAAACCATGGCGTCAAAAAGGAACTGGACGTGCTCGTCAAGGTTCTATCCGCTCTCCACAATGGCGTGGTGGTGGAATCGTCTTCGGACCAACTCCACGTAGCTATGCGTACAAACTTCCTCAAAAAGTTCGTCGCCTTGCGCTTAAATCTGTTTACTCAGAAAAAGTTGCTGAAAATAAATTTGTAGCCGTTGATTCTCTTGAATTCACAGCTCCAAAAACTGCTGAATTTGCAAAAGTTCTTGCAGCTTTGAGCATCGATTCTAAAGTCCTTGTTATTCTTGAAGAAGGAAACGAATTCGCAGCTCTCTCAGCTCGTAACCTTCCAAACGTGAAAGTTGCGACTGCTACAACTGCAAGTGTTCTTGACATCGCAAATAGTGACAAACTTCTTGTTACTCAAGCAGCTATCTCTAAAATCGAGGAGGTTCTTGCATAATGAATTTGTATGATGTTATCAAAAAACCTGTCATCACTGAAAGCTCAATGGCTCAACTTGAAGCAGGAAAATATGTATTTGAAGTTGACACTCGTGCACACAAACTTTTGATCAAGCAAGCTGTTGAAGCTGCTTTCGAAGGTGTTAAAGTTGCCAACGTTAACACAATCAACGTAAAACCAAAAGCTAAACGTGTTGGACGTTACACTGGTTTTACTAACAAAACTAAAAAAGCTATCATCACACTTACAGCTGATTCAAAAGCAATCGAGTTGTTTGCTGCTGAAGCTGAATAATCTAAGGAGGAAATATCGTGGGAATTCGTGTTTATAAACCAACAACAAACGGTCGCCGTAATATGACTTCTTTGGATTTCGCTGAAATCACAACAAGCACTCCTGAAAGATCATTGCTTGTTGCATTGAAGAGCAAGGCTGGTCGTAATAACAACGGTCGTATCACAGTTCGTCACCAAGGTGGTGGACACAAACGTTTCTACCGTTTGGTTGACTTCAAACGTAACAAAGACAACGTTGAAGCAGTTGTTAAAACAATCGAGTACGATCCAAACCGTTCTGCAAACATCGCTCTTGTACACTACACTGACGGTGTGAAAGCGTACATCATCGCTCCAAAGGGTCTTGAAGTAGGTCAACGTATCGTTTCAGGTCCAGAAGCAGATATCAAAGTCGGAAACGCTCTTCCACTTGCTAACATCCCAGTTGGTACTTTGATCCACAACATTGAGTTGAAACCAGGTCGTGGTGGTGAATTGGTACGTGCTGCTGGAGCTTCTGCTCAAGTATTGGGTCAAGAAGGTAAATACGTTCTTGTTCGTCTTCAATCAGGTGAAGTTCGTATGATTCTTGGAACTTGCCGTGCTACAGTTGGTGTTGTCGGAAACGAACAACACGGACTTGTAAACCTTGGTAAAGCAGGACGTAGCCGTTGGAAAGGTATCCGCCCAACAGTTCGTGGTTCTGTAATGAACCCTAACGATCACCCACACGGTGGTGGTGAAGGTAAAGCACCAGTTGGTCGTAAAGCACCATCTACTCCATGGGGCAAACCTGCTCTTGGTCTTAAAACTCGTAACAAGAAAGCGAAATCTGACAAACTTATCGTTCGTCGTCGCAACGAGAAATAATATTAAACTAGTCGCTTAAGCAACTAGTAAATCCGCCAGCTCGGTAGCGCTCCATAGGAGCGCAAGCCGCTGTGGTACAACATTTAAAGGAGAAAATATAAAAATGGGACGCAGTCTTAAAAAAGGACCTTTCGTCGATGAGCATTTGATGAAAAAAGTTGAAGCTCAAGCTAACGACGAAAAGAAAAAAGTTATTAAAACTTGGTCACGTCGTTCAACGATCTTCCCAAGTTTCATTGGTTATACTATTGCAGTTTATGACGGACGTAAACACGTACCTGTTTACATCCAAGAAGACATGGTAGGTCACAAACTTGGTGAATTTGCACCAACTCGTACTTACAAAGGTCACGCTGCAGACGATAAGAAAACACGTAGAAAATAAGGAGAACATAAATGGCAGAAATTACTTCAGCTAAAGCAATGGCTCGTACAGTACGTGTTTCACCTCGTAAATCACGTCTTGTTCTTGATAACATCCGTGGTAAAAGCGTAGCCGATGCAATCGCAATCTTGACATTCACTCCAAACAAAGCTGCTGAAATCATCTTGAAAGTTTTGAACTCAGCTGTAGCTAACGCTGAAAATAACTTTGGTTTGGATAAAGCTAACTTGGTAGTATCTGAAGCATTCGCAAACGAAGGACCAACCATGAAACGTTTCCGTCCACGTGCGAAAGGTTCAGCTTCACCAATCAATAAACGTACAGCTCACATCACTGTAGCTGTTGCAGAAAAATAAGGAGGTAAAATCGTGGGTCAAAAAGTACATCCAATTGGTATGCGTGTCGGCATCATCCGTGATTGGGATGCCAAATGGTATGCTGAAAAAGAATACGCGGATTACCTTCATGAAGATCTTGCAATCCGTAAATTCGTTCAAAAAGAACTTGCTGACGCAGCAGTTTCAACTATCGAAATCGAACGCGCAGTAAACAAAGTTAACGTTTCACTTCACACTGCTAAACCAGGTATGGTTATCGGTAAAGGTGGTGCTAACGTTGATGCACTCCGTGCAAAACTTAACAAATTGACTGGAAAACAAGTACACATCAACATCATCGAAATCAAACAACCTGATTTGGATGCTCACCTTGTAGGTGAAGGAATTGCTCGTCAATTGGAGCAACGTGTTGCTTTCCGTCGTGCACAAAAACAAGCAATCCAACGTGCAATGCGTGCTGGAGCTAAAGGAATCAAAACTCAAGTATCAGGTCGTTTGAACGGTGCAGATATCGCCCGTGCTGAAGGATACTCTGAAGGAACTGTTCCACTTCACACACTTCGTGCAGATATCGATTACGCTTGGGAAGAAGCAGATACTACATACGGTAAACTTGGTGTTAAAGTATGGATCTACCGTGGTGAAGTTCTTCCAGCTCGCAAAAACACTAAAGGAGGTAAATAACCAATGTTAGTACCTAAACGTGTTAAACACCGTCGTGAATTCCGTGGAAAAATGCGCGGTGAAGCAAAAGGTGGAAAAGAAGTAGCATTCGGTGAATACGGTCTTCAAGCTACAACTAGCCACTGGATTACTAACCGCCAAATCGAAGCTGCTCGTATCGCCATGACTCGTTACATGAAACGTGGTGGTAAAGTTTGGATTAAAATCTTCCCACACAAATCATACACTGCTAAAGCTATCGGTGTGCGTATGGGATCTGGTAAAGGGGCACCTGAAGGTTGGGTAGCACCAGTTAAACGTGGCAAAGTGATGTTCGAAATCGCTGGTGTATCTGAAGAGATCGCTCGTGAAGCGCTTCGTCTTGCTAGCCACAAATTGCCAGTTAAATGTAAATTCGTAAAACGTGAAGCAGAATAAGGAGAAGGCATGAAACTTAATGAAGTAAAAGAATTTGTTAAAGAACTTCGTGGTCTTTCTCAAGAAGAACTCGCGAAGCGCGAAAACGAATTGAAAAAAGAATTGTTTGAACTTCGTTTCCAAGCTGCTACTGGTCAATTGGAACAAACAGCTCGCTTGAAAGAAGTTAAAAAACAAATCGCTCGTATCAAAACAGTTCAATCTGAAGCGAAATAATAGACTAGGGAAGGAGAAATTTCAATGGAACGCAATAATCGTAAAGTTCTTGTTGGACGTGTTGTATCTGACAAAATGGACAAGACAATCACAGTTGTAGTTGAAACAAAACGTAACCACCCAGTCTATGGTAAACGTATTAACTACTCTAAAAAATACAAAGCTCATGATGAAAACAATGTTGCCAAAGAAGGTGATATCGTTCGTATCATGGAAACTCGCCCGCTTTCAGCTACAAAACGTTTCCGTCTTGTAGAAGTTGTTGAAGAAGCGGTCATCATCTAATCAAACCTGAAAGGAGAAAACTGAAATGATTCAAACAGAAACTCGTTTGAAAGTCGCAGACAACAGCGGTGCTCGCGAAATCTTGACTATCAAAGTTCTTGGTGGTTCAGGACGTAAATTTGCAAACATCGGTGATGTTATTGTGGCATCTGTAAAACAAGCTACTCCTGGTGGTGCGGTTAAAAAAGGTGACGTTGTTAAAGCAGTTATCGTTCGTACTAAATCAGGTGCTCGTCGTGCTGATGGTTCATACATCAAATTTGACGAAAACGCAGCAGTTATCATCCGTGAAGACAAAACTCCTCGCGGAACACGTATCTTTGGCCCAGTTGCACGTGAATTGCGTGAAGGTGGCTTCATGAAGATCGTGTCACTTGCTCCAGAAGTACTTTAATTTTTAGAAACAAACTAGTCCCCTGGATTTACCTCCAGGGTGCCCTTATGGGCGTAAGAAAAATCAAGGAGAAACCTAATGTTTGTAAAAAAAGGCGACAAAGTTCGCGTAATCGCTGGTAAAGATAAGGGAACAGAAGCTGTTGTCCTTACTGCCCTTCCAAAAGTAAACAAAGTTATCGTTGAAGGTGTTAACATCGTTAAGAAACACCAACGTCCAACTAACGAGCTTCCTCAAGGTGGTATCATCGAGAAAGAAGCAGCTATCCACGTATCAAACGTTCAAGTATTGGACAAAAATGGTGTAGCTGGTCGTGTTGGTTACAAATTTGTAGACGGTAAAAAAGTTCGCTACAACAAAAAATCAGGCGAAGTGCTTGATTAATCACGAAGGAAAGGAGAAGTATAATGGCAAATCGTTTAAAAGAAAAATATCTTAATGAAGTAGTTCCTGCTTTGACAGAACAATTCAACTACTCATCAGTGATGGCTGTGCCTAAAGTAGATAAGATCGTTTTGAACATGGGTGTTGGTGAAGCTGTATCAAACGCTAAAAGCCTTGAAAAAGCTGCTGAAGAATTGGCACTTATCTCAGGTCAAAAACCACTTATCACTAAAGCTAAAAAATCAATCGCCGGCTTCCGTCTTCGTGAAGGTGTTGCGATCGGTGCAAAAGTTACCCTTCGTGGTGAACGTATGTACGAATTCTTGGATAAATTGGTTTCAGTTTCACTTCCACGTGTACGTGACTTCCACGGTGTTCCAACAAAATCATTTGATGGACGCGGAAACTACACACTTGGTGTGAAAGAACAATTGATCTTCCCAGAAATCAACTTTGATGACGTTGACAAAACTCGTGGTCTTGACATCGTTATCGTAACAACTGCTAACACTGACGAAGAGTCACGTGCATTGCTTACAGGCCTTGGAATGCCTTTTGCAAAATAATATAGGAGGTAAATCTAATGGCTAAAAAATCAATGATTGCTAAGAACAAACGTCCAGCGAAGTTCTCTACTCAAGCTTATACTCGTTGTGAAAAATGTGGCCGTCCACATTCAGTTTACCGCAAATTTAAACTTTGCCGTGTTTGCTTCCGTGAATTAGCTTACAAAGGACAAATCCCTGGTGTAACAAAAGCATCTTGGTAATTTAAGATATCAAGGGCGTCAAAACTCTAAGTGAAAATAGGAAACTTGACGAAGAAACTGAAGTTTCTAGGAAAGTTTATCTTTTTCACACAGAGTTTAGCCCGGGTTCAGTTGGGCTTGCCAATTTGAACACGAGCTACAGCTTTGGCAAAAAAGACCAATTTTCTTTGGAGCATCGCTCCTACATCAAATTGCCTATTTTTGCTTTTGCTGTTACGCTCTTTGTATCATGTATTAACTAGCAAGTGCAACTTGCAAACTACTAGTAAGAGGAGAAAAACAAAATGGTTATGACTGACCCAATCGCAGACTTCCTAACTCGTATTCGTAACGCTAACCAAGCTAAACACGAAGTACTTGAAGTACCTGCATCTAACATCAAAAAAGGGATTGCTGAAATCCTTAAACGCGAAGGTTTTGTAAAAAACGTTGAAATCATCGAAGATGACAAACAAGGCATCATCCGTGTATTCCTTAAATACGGACCAAACGGTGAAAAAGTTATCACTAACTTGAAACGTGTTTCTAAACCAGGACTTCGTGTCTACAAAAAACGTGAAGACCTTCCAAAAGTTCTTAACGGACTTGGAATTGCTATCCTTTCAACTTCTGAAGGTTTGCTTACTGATAAAGAAGCACGCCAAAAGAATGTTGGTGGAGAAGTTATCGCTTACGTTTGGTAATATTTAGCTCCCAATTTCTTTGTGACTCTTCGTTATCGTCTCTTGCCTAACCCAAAGTTATGCCTGCGAGACGCTGCCTAGATTCACTTTGAAATTGAAACCTAAATGTCCCTTTAAATCGAGAAATCGATTTAACCCCGTGAAAACTGGCCATTCTGGCCTGACAATTTAACAGGAGAAAATAAACATGTCACGTATTGGTAATAAAGTTATCGTGTTGCCTGCTGGTGTTGAACTCACTAACAATGACAACGTTGTAACTGTAAAAGGACCTAAAGGAGAACTTACTCGTGAGTTCTCAAAAGATATTGAAATCCGTGTGGAAGGTACTGAAGTAACTCTTCACCGTCCAAACGATTCAAAAGAAATGAAAACTATCCACGGAACTACTCGTGCCCTTTTGAACAACATGGTTGTTGGTGTATCTGAAGGATTCAAGAAAGAACTTGAAATGCGCGGGGTTGGTTACCGTGCACAACTTCAAGGATCTAAACTTGTTTTGGCTGTTGGTAAATCTCATCCAGACGAAGTTGAAGCTCCAGAAGGAATTACTTTTGAACTTCCAAACCCAACAACAATCGTTGTTAGCGGGATTTCAAAAGAAGTAGTTGGTCAAACAGCTGCTTACGTACGTAGCCTTCGTTCACCAGAACCATATAAAGGTAAAGGTATCCGTTACGTTGGTGAATTCGTTCGCCGTAAAGAAGGTAAAACAGGTAAATAATGTTGAGTGGTTGATTTTCAACCACCAACCTATTTTCCAACTTTGTGCATAGCACACGATTTAAAACTAAAGAGGTGAAAACTGTGATTTCAAAACCAGATAAAAACAAACTCCGCCAAAAACGCCACCGTCGCGTTCGCGGAAAACTCTCTGGAACTGCTGATCGCCCACGTTTGAACGTATTCCGTTCTAATACAGGCATCTACGCTCAAGTGATTGATGACGTAGCGGGTGTAACGCTCGCAAGTGCTTCAACTCTTGACAAAGAAGTTTCAAAAGGAACTAAAACTGAACAAGCCGTTGCTGTCGGTAAACTCGTTGCAGAACGTGCAAACGCTAAAGGTATTTCAGAAGTGGTGTTCGACCGCGGTGGATATCTATATCACGGACGTGTGAAAGCTTTGGCTGATGCAGCTCGTGAAAACGGATTGAAATTCTAATAGGAGGACACTAGAAAATGGCATTTAAAGACAATGCAGTTGAATTAGAAGAACGCGTAGTTGCTGTCAACCGTGTTACAAAAGTTGTTAAAGGTGGACGTCGTCTTCGTTTCGCAGCTCTTGTTGTTGTTGGTGACCACAACGGTCGCGTAGGATTTGGTACTGGTAAAGCTCAAGAAGTTCCAGAAGCAATCCGTAAAGCAGTAGATGATGCTAAGAAAAACTTGATCGAAGTTCCTATGGTTGGAACAACAATCCCACACGAAGTTCTTTCAGAATTCGGTGGAGCTAAAGTATTGTTGAAACCTGCTGTAGAAGGTTCTGGAGTTGCCGCTGGAGGTGCAGTTCGTGCCGTTGTGGAATTGGCAGGTGTGGCAGATATTACATCTAAATCACTTGGTTCTAACACTCCAATCAACATTGTTCGTGCAACTGTTGAAGGTTTGAAACAATTGAAACGCGCTGAAGAAGTTGCTGCCCTTCGTGGTATTTCAGTTTCTGATTTGGCATAAGAAAGGGGATAAAATGGCTCAAATTAAAATTACTTTGACTAAGTCTCCAATCGGACGCATTCCATCACAACGTAAAACTGTTGTAGCACTTGGACTTGGCAAATTGAACAGCTCTGTTATTAAAGAAGATAACGCTGCTATCCGTGGTATGATCACTGCAGTATCTCACTTGGTAACAGTTGAAGAAGTAAACTAATGAATTTTTAGGGGATGTGCACTATACCATCCCCTAAAACTAGATATAGTCATCTATGATGACGTCGTATAGGCGAGTTGATTGGGGAGACAACCTTTTCTCCCTTATCGGCGCTAGCATTTTACAAAAGAGGAGAAAATAAAAATGAAACTTCATGAATTGAAACCTGCAGAAGGTTCTCGTAAAGTACGTAACCGCGTTGGTCGTGGTACTTCATCAGGTAACGGTAAAACATCTGGTCGTGGTCAAAAAGGTCAAAAAGCTCGTAGCGGTGGCGGAGTTCGCCTTGGTTTTGAAGGTGGACAAACTCCATTGTTCCGTCGTCTTCCAAAACGTGGATTCACTAACATCAACGCTAAAGAATACGCAATTGTGAACCTTGACCAATTGAACGTCTTTGAAGATGGTGCTGAAGTTACTCCAGTTGTTCTTATCGAAGCAGGAATTGTTAAAGCTGAAAAATCAGGTATTAAAGTTCTTGGTAACGGTGAGTTGACTAAGAAATTGACTGTGAAAGCAGCTAAATTCTCTAAATCAGCTGAAGAAGCTATCACTGCTAAAGGTGGTTCAGTAGAAGTCATCTAAGAGAGGTGACCTATGTTTTTTAAATTATTAAGAGAAGCTCTTAAAGTCAAGCAGGTTCGATCAAAAATTTTATTTACAATTTTTATCGTTTTGGTCTTTCGTATCGGAACTAGCATTACAGTTCCTGGTGTGAATGCCAATAGCTTGAATGCTTTAAGTGGATTATCCTTCTTAAACATGTTGAGCTTGGTGTCAGGAAATGCCATGAAAAACTTCTCAGTTTTTGCTCTTGGTGTTAGTCCCTACATTACGGCCTCTATCGTTGTCCAACTCTTGCAAATGGATATTTTACCCAAATTTGTAGAGTGGGGTAAACAAGGGGAAGTAGGTCGAAGAAAATTAAATCAAGCTACTCGTTATATTGCTCTTGTTCTAGCCTTTGTGCAATCTATCGGGATTACAGCAGGTTTTAATACTTTAGCTGGAGCTCAATTGTTGAAAACAGCTCTTACACCACAAGTCTTTATCATGATTGGTATCATCTTAACAGCTGGTAGTATGATTGTGACTTGGTTGGGAGAGCAAATTACAGATAAGGGATACGGAAATGGTGTTTCTATGATTATCTTTGCCGGGATTGTTGCCTCAATTCCAGAGATGATTCAAGGCATCTATGTTGACTACTTTGTGAACGTCCCAAGTAGCCGTATCAACTCATCTATCATTTTCGTAATCATTTTGATTATTACTGTATTGTTGATTATTTATTTTACAACTTATGTTCAACAAGCAGAATACAAAATTCCAATCCAATATACTAAGGTTGCACAAGGTGCTCCATCTAGCTCTTACCTTCCTTTGAAAGTAAACCCTGCTGGAGTTATCCCTGTTATCTTTGCAAGTTCGATTACTGCAGCGCCTGCGGCTATTCTTCAGTTTTTGAGCGCCACAGGTCATGATTGGGCTTGGGTAAGAACAGCACAAGAAATGCTGGCAACAACTTCACCAACTGGTATTGCTATGTATGCTTTATTGATTATTCTCTTTACATTCTTCTATACGTTTGTACAGATTAATCCTGAAAAAGCGGCAGAAAACTTACAAAAGAGCGGTGCTTATATCCACGGAGTTCGTCCTGGTAAAGGTACAGAAGAATATATGTCTAAACTTCTTCGTCGTCTTGCAACGGTTGGTTCTCTCTTCCTTGGTGTGATTTCGATTTTACCGATCGTAGCAAAAGATGTTTTCGGACTTTCAGAAGCAGTTGCTTTTGGAGGAACTAGTCTTTTGATCATTATCTCTACAGGTATTGAAGGAATCAAACAATTGGAAGGTTACCTATTGAAACGTAAGTATGTTGGTTTCATGGACAGAACAGAATAAAAGTATTTACTGAGTCAGTAAATGCTGAGGGAGTGGAGGTTTAACTCTAACATTAGTGAGAGTTTGGTCTCCCCTCTTCTATTTTGTTTTTAAATAGGGGTGAAAAGACTTTTTGCTTCTATTTAAAAATAAAATAAGGAGATCAAATCATGAATCTTTTGATTATGGGCTTACCTGGTGCAGGTAAGGGAACTCAAGCAGCAAAAATCGTAGAACAATTCCATGTTGCACATATCTCAACAGGTGATATGTTCCGTGCTGCTATGGCAAATCAAACTGAAATGGGTGTTCTTGCTAAGTCATACATTGACAAGGGTGAATTGGTTCCTGACGAAGTTACAAATGGAATCGTAAAAGAACGTCTTTCACAAGATGATATTAAAGAAACAGGATTCTTGTTGGATGGTTACCCACGTACGATCGAACAAGCTCATGCCTTGGACAAAACATTGGCTGAACTTGGCATTGAACTAGAAGGTGTTATCAATATTGAAGTGAATCCAGATAGCCTCTTGGAACGTTTGAGTGGCCGTATCATCCACCGCGTAACTGGAGAAACTTTCCACAAGGTCTTTAACCCACCAGTTGACTATAAAGAAGAAGATTACTACCAACGTGAAGATGATAAGCCTGAGACAGTAAAACGTCGTTTGGATGTGAATATTGCTCAAGGAGAACCAATCATTGCTCACTACCGTGCCAAAGGTTTGGTTCATGACATCGAAGGTAATCAAGATATCAATGATGTCTTCTCAGATATCGAAAAAGTATTGACAAATTTGAAATAAAGCGTTTTTCACACTTGCAAAAATCCGCTACAAATGTTATACTGAGATAGTCTGACTTATAATTGTTGTCTCTGTGTCTAGAGGCATCGAATCGAAATTTATGGAGGTGCTTTTGCGTGGCAAAAGACGATGTGATTGAAGTTGAAGGCAAAGTAGTTGATACAATGCCGAATGCAATGTTTACGGTTGAACTTGAAAATGGACATCAGATTTTAGCAACAGTTTCTGGTAAAATTCGTAAAAACTATATTCGTATTTTAGCGGGAGATCGTGTTACTGTCGAAATGAGTCCATATGACTTGACACGTGGACGTATCACTTACCGCTTTAAATAATCGAAAAACTTGGAGGGATAAGAAATGAAAGTAAGACCATCGGTCAAACCAATTTGCGAATACTGTAAAGTTATTCGTCGTAATGGTCGTGTTATGGTAATTTGCCCAGCAAATCCAAAACACAAACAACGTCAAGGATAAGATAGAAAGGAGAAAACATGGCTCGTATTGCTGGAGTTGACATTCCAAATGACAAACGCGTAGTAATCTCATTGACTTATGTTTATGGTATCGGACTTGCAACATCTAAGAAAATTTTGGCTGCTGCTGGAATCTCAGAAGATGTTCGTGTACGTGATCTTACATCAGATCAAGAAGATGCTATCCGTCGTGAAGTGGATGCAATCAAAGTTGAAGGTGACCTTCGTCGTGAAGTAAACTTGAACATCAAACGTTTGATGGAAATCGGTTCATACCGTGGTATCCGTCACCGTCGTGGACTTCCTGTCCGTGGACAAAACACTAAAAACAACGCTCGCACTCGTAAAGGTAAAGCTGTTGCGATTGCTGGTAAGAAAAAATAATATAGGAGGTAAAAGTCTTGGCTAAACCAACACGTAAACGTCGTGTGAAAAAGAATATCGAATCTGGTATTGCTCATATTCACGCTACATTTAATAACACTATTGTTATGATTACTGATGTGCATGGTAATGCAATTGCTTGGTCATCAGCTGGTGCTCTTGGTTTCAAAGGTTCTCGTAAATCTACACCATTCGCTGCTCAAATGGCTTCTGAAGCTGCTGCTAAATCTGCACAAGAACACGGTCTTAAATCAGTTGAAGTTACTGTAAAAGGTCCAGGTTCTGGTCGTGAGTCAGCTATTCGTGCGCTTGCTGCCGCTGGTCTTGAAGTAACAGCAATTCGTGATGTGACTCCAGTGCCACACAATGGTGCTCGTCCTCCAAAACGTCGCCGTGTATAATCATCGCATTACACTGCTTTTCGTTTAAGAGGGAGTAACTAAATGATCGAGTTTGAAAAACCAAATATAACAAAAATTGATGAAAATAAAGATTATGGCAAGTTTGTAATCGAACCACTTGAACGTGGCTACGGTACAACTCTTGGTAACTCTCTTCGTCGTGTACTTCTAGCTTCTCTACCAGGAGCAGCTGTGACATCTATCAACATTGATGGTGTGTTACATGAGTTTGACACAGTTCCAGGTGTTCGTGAAGACGTGATGCAAATCATTCTGAACATTAAAGGAATTGCAGTGAAATCGTACGTTGAAGACGAAAAAATCATCGAACTGGATGTTGAAGGTCCTGCTGAAGTAACAGCTGGTGACATTTTGACAGATAGCGATATTGAAATTGTAAATCCAGATCATTATCTCTTTACAATCGGTGAAGGTTCTTCTCTAAAAGCGACTATGACTGTTAACAGTGGTCGTGGATATGTACCTGCTGATGAAAATAAAAAAGATAATGCACCAGTTGGAACACTTGCTGTAGATTCTATTTATACACCAGTTACAAAAGTCAACTATCAAGTGGAACCTGCTCGTGTAGGTAGCAATGATGGATTTGACAAATTAACCCTTGAAATCTTGACTAATGGAACAATTATTCCAGAAGATGCTTTAGGGCTTTCAGCACGTATTTTGACAGAACATCTTGATTTGTTTACAAATCTTACTGAGATTGCTAAGTCAACTGAAGTGATGAAAGAAGCTGACACTGAATCTGACGACCGTATTTTGGATCGTACGATTGAGGAACTGGACTTGTCTGTGCGTTCATACAACTGTTTGAAACGTGCCGGTATCAATACTGTGCATGATTTGACAGAAAAATCTGAAGCAGAGATGATGAAAGTACGAAATCTTGGACGCAAGAGTTTGGAAGAAGTGAAATTCAAACTTATTGATTTGGGTCTTGGATTAAAAGATAAATAAAGGAGGAATAAATGGCTTACCGTAAACTAGGACGCACTAGCTCACAACGTAAAGCAATGCTTCGCGATTTGACAACTGACCTTTTGATCAACGAATCAATCGTGACAACTGAAGCTCGTGCTAAAGAAATCCGTAAAACTGTTGAAAAAATGATTACTCTAGGTAAACGTGGTGATTTGCATGCACGTCGTCAAGCAGCTGCTTTCGTACGTAATGAAATCGCATCTGAAAACTATGATGAAGCAACTGACAAGTACACTTCTACTACAGCACTTCAAAAATTGTTCTCAGAAATTGCACCTCGTTATGCTGAACGTAACGGTGGATACACTCGTATCCTTAAAACTGAACCACGTCGTGGTGATGCAGCGCCAATGGCGATCATCGAACTAGTATAAAATCATCAATTTTGTTGAGTGTTATGATGATGGAGTCTTGTGCTCTTAGTCTAGCTCTGGTCTACCGCTAGGATTTCGGTCCTAGCGGGAACACTCATCATAAGTTGGGATAGTAGACGCTTGTTTACGAAATTGTTTTTTGCTTAAGAACAACTTCGTAAGCAGGCGTTTTTGAGTATTTTGGCTCTTTGTCAACTGTAGTGGGTTGAAATAATAGTCTTGAACCTAAGACAAAATAGTTCTCAGCCACAAAAAAGCTAGAGATTTCCAATTGCGGAACTGAACTGCACCCCAAAAGTTAGACAGAAAAAATCTAACTTTTGGGGTGTTTTATTATGAAATTGAGTTATGAAGATAAAGTTCAGATCTATGAACTTAGAAAACAAGGATATAGCTTAGAGAAGCTTTCAAATAAATTTGAGATAAACAATTCTAATCTTAGGTACATGATTAAATTGATTGATCGTTACGGAATAGAGTTCGTCAAAAAAGGGAAAAATCGTTACTATTCTCCTCATTTAAAACAAGAAATGATTAATAAAGTCTTACATGAAAACTGGTCTCAAGATAGAGTTTCTCTCAAATATGCTCTCCCAAATCGTGGTATGCTTCCAAATTGGCTAGCACAATATAAGAAAAACGGGTATACTATTGTTGAGAAAACAAGAGGGAGACCAACTAAAATGGGACGTAAACGGAAGAAAACCTGGGAAGAAATGACAGAACTAGAGCGACTCCAAGAGGAGAATGAACGCTTACGGACTGAGGTGGCCTACCTAAAAAAGTTAAAAGAGCTGGAAGACAGGGACGAAGCCTTAGAGCGAGAAAGGCAGAGACAATTAGAGAAATGGCTTCAGGAGGATTTCGACTAGATTTACTTCTTGAAACAGCACGTTTAGCTCGCTCAACTTACTATTATCAGTTGAAACAACTGGATGGGCTTGATAAAGATAAAGAGCTTAAAACCGAAATTCAGGCCATTTATAATGACCATAAAGGAAATTATGGCTATCGTAGAGTTACTCTTGAATTGAGGAATCGTGGTCATATAGTAAACCATAAGAAGGTCCAACGTCTGATGAAAGTCCTTGGTTTAACAGCTCGAATTCGCCGGAAACGAAAGTATTCTTCCTACCAAGGAGAGATTGGTAAGAAAGCAGAGAATCTCATTCAACGTCAGTTTGAAGCATCAAGGCCAATGGAAAAGTGCTATACGGATGTGACAGAGTTTGCCATTCCAAATAGCACACAGAAACTCTATTTATCGCCAGTTTTAGATGGATTTAATAGCGAAATTATCGCCTATAATCTTTCAACTTCACCAAACTTAGAACAAGTGAAAGCTATGTTAAACCAGGCCTTTACAGAGAAACACTACGAGCATACGATTCTCCATAGCGATCAAGGCTGGCAATACCAACACGATTTTTATCATCGGTTCCTAGAGAGTAAGGGAATTCAAGCATCCATGTCACGCAAGGGCAACAGCCCAGACAATGGCATGATGGAGTCCTTCTTTGGCATTTTGAAATCTGAAATGTTTTATGGTTATGAGAAGCACTTTAGGTCTTTAGAAGACCTTGAACAAGCTATTGTGGACTACATTGATTACTACAACAACAAACGAATTAAAGTCAAACTAAAAGGACTTAGCCCTGTGCAATACAGAACTAAATCCTTTCAATAATTATTTGTCCAACTTTTGGGGGTCAGTACAAACTCTAGCTTTTTAATTTTGAGTCGTTCTCTTATTGTATTTTAGGAGGTTATTAGCCATAAGTACCACCCCTATGTCAATTCTCACTTGACGCTTCCCTCTCAGATTACATCTCTTGTAACCCAAACAAGCCTTTATCTGCCCAAAGACAGGTTCCACATCAATCTTGCGTTGAGCGAAAATCTGTCTACCTTCGGGAGATAAAAGCGCCTGACATTCTTTAGCTTTCAAGTTTTGATAGCGTTCGTTCATATACAGTCCCTTTTGAGGGGCTGATTCAGGTTCATCAGCGTAGTAAACCTTGATTTCCTGTTGAAAGTCCGTCTGTGTTTTCTGATGTTTGATATGGTGAAAACGATAATACCAGCTATCAGGATGTGTGTAGCTATCCTCCTTGTCATCATAGTGCCAATTCGCTAAGTTTCTAGCTGACTGTTTATACCCTCTCTTCTGTTCCTTGTCAAACATGGCATATTTAATCAGATGGTTCACCCCCTTTTCATCTAAACGAAGGAGGTTCTCTTCACTTCCATATCCAGCATCTGCAACAACTGTCTTCAAGTCATGCGGATAGGTTTCAAGGAATGGCAGAAGAGTCTTGGTGTCTGTCGGATTTGAGAAGACATCATAGTGAAGAACAAATTGGTTTTCAGTAGCGATTTGAAGATTATAAGCAGCCTTGAGTTGGCCATTTTTCATATAATCTTCTTTCATTCGCATAAAAGTGTCATCTGGATCGGTTTTGGAAAAGCTGTTGCGCCCTTCAAATGTCTCTTGATACTTCTTATACTTTTCAGCACGTACTGAAAAATCCTCCTTGACTTTACGCAAGACTTCCTTGAGTTTACGACGCGGGGTTTTACGTTCATCCTTCCCTTTAACGGGTGTCTCCTCAATGTCCTGGTTCAATTTTTTCAATTCTCCTTCAAGGACTTGAGCGAATGCAAGCAACTGCTCTGAGGAGATAGGCTCTTGTGTATCCAGTTCGATAGCTTGATAGATAAGGGGAGTGATTTCTTCTTGAAAATAGTTCTGTATCTGTTCTTGCAGTTTGGCGGAGAATTTCTCTGTCGCTTTCTTCCACACAAAACTATACTTGTTGGCATTGGCTTCAATCTTAGTCCCGTCAATAAACAGACAATCTAAGGTCACTAACTCTTCCATTTTTAAACGAAGATTGAGGTCCATGAAAAGATTACGTATGAGTTCTTCCATCCCTTCAGCGACTCGAAAACGATTGATGGTGCGGTAGCTGACAACCAACGGTCCTGTTAGGTACTGCATAGCGAGGTTTTCAATCATCATTTTTTCGATTTTTCGTCCAGAGAAAATCCCTTGTGAATAGGCAAATAGAAGAGTAGCTATAAGCATTTTAGGGTGATAAGACGGGCGACCAAAGGCATGATAGAAGGCATGGAAGTGACAATCCTCCAAGGTATTCACCACTTTTTCAATAGTAAAGATGAGATGGTCTTGTGGTAAGAAAGAACTGATTTCTAGTGGTAAAGTTGTTTGATTTGTGTTATAGTGAATATGCATGGGATGGCCTTTCTAAATGGTTTATTAAGCAATTCTATTTTACCAAGACTATCGTAACCATGCAAAAAAGCAACGGCAAATCCGTTGTTTTTTTGGGAAATAAGGGACTATTGTCCCAGACTCCTTTTATCTGGAAATTAAGAAATGAGCATATTTCTTTCCTTGTTTGGCGGAATTGGTTATAATATACGGTACAAAGGAATGAATGAATATGTATCGTGTTATAGAAATGTACGGAGATTTTGAACCTTGGTGGTTCTTAGAAGGTTGGGAAGAAGATATTGTAGCAAGTAAGAAATTTGACCAGTATTATGATGCTCTCAAATACTACAAGACTTGCTGGTTTAGATTGGAACAAGAATCCCCTCTTTATAAAAGCAGAAGCGACTTAATGACCATTTTTTGGGACCCAGAAGACCAACGCTGGTGCGATGAATGTGATGAGTATTTACAACAATACCATTCTTTGGCTCTTTTACAGGACGAGCAGGTTATCCCAGATGAAAAACTACGCCCAGGCTATGAAAAACAAACCGGTCAGGAAAGACATCGTTCTTGCCGTATGAAATTAAAATAGAGAAAAAGTAACTTTTTTTTGAGTTGCTTTTTTTTATTTTTCCAAATTTTTGCGAATAGTATAGGTGAGGAGGTAAGTATGGTTCAAGAAATTGCACAAGAAATCATTCGTTCCGCTCGTAAAAAAGGAGCGCAGGATATTTATTTTGTCCCTAAGTTAGACGCCTATGAGCTTCATATGAGGGTGGGAGACGAGCGCTGTAAAATTGGTTGCTATGATTTCGAAAAGTTTGCGGCCGTCATCAGTCATTTCAAGTTTGTGGCAGGTATGAATGTTGGAGAAAAGCGACGTAGTCAGCTAGGTTCCTGTGATTATGAATATGATCAGAAGATGGTATCCCTACGTTTATCTACTGTAGGCGATTATCGAGGTCATGAGAGTTTAGTTATTCGCTTGTTGCACGATGAGGAGCAGGACTTGCATTTTTGGTTTCAGGATATTGAAGAACTGGGCAAGCAGTACAGGCAACGGGGACTATATCTTTTTGCTGGTCCAGTCGGCAGTGGTAAGACGACCTTGATGCACGAATTAGCCAAGTCTCTTTTTAAGGGACAACAAGTCATGTCCATTGAAGATCCGGTAGAAATCAAACAAGAGGATATGCTCCAGTTGCAGTTGAATGAAGCAATCGGACTAACCTATGAAAATCTCATCAAACTGTCCTTGCGTCATCGACCAGATCTCTTGATTATCGGAGAAATTCGGGACAGTGATACGGCGCGTGCAGTGGTTAGAGCTAGTTTGACAGGGGCAACAGTCTTTTCAACCATTCATGCCAAGAGTATTCGAGGTGTTTATGAACGCCTGCTGGAGTTGGGTGTGAGTAAGGAGGAATTAGCAGTCGTTCTACAAGGAGTCTGCTACCAGAGATTAATCGGGGGAGGAGGAATCGTTGACTTTGCAAGCAAAGACTATCAAGAACACCAGCCAACTAGCTGGAATGAACAGATTGATCAGCTTCTTAAAGATGGATATATCACAAGTCTTCAGGCTGAAACGGAAAAAATTAGCTACAGCTAAGCAAAAAAATATCATCACCCTGTTTAACAATCTCTTTTCCAGCGGTTTTCATCTGGTGGAGATCATCTCCTTTTTAGATAGGAGTGCCTTGTTGGATAAGCAGTGTGTGATCCAGATGCGTACAGGCTTGTCTCAGGGCAAATCATTCTCAGAAATGATGGAAAGTTTGGGATTTTCAAGTGCCATTGTCACTCAGTTATCCCTAGCGGAAGTCCATGGAAATCTCCACCTGAGTTTGGGAAAGATAGAAGAGTATCTAGACAATCTGGCCAAGGTCAAGAAAAAACTAATTGAAGTAGCGACCTATCCTTTGATTTTGCTGGGTTTTCTTCTCTTAATCATGCTGGGGCTACGGAACTACCTACTACCACAACTGGATAGTAGCAATATTGCCACCCAAATTATCGGCAATCTGCCACAAATCTTTTTAGGAATGGTAGGGTTTGTTTCTCTACTTGCCCTTTTAGCACTAACTTTTTATAAAAGAAGTTCTAAGATGCGCGTCTTTTCTATCTTAGCACGCCTTCCCTTTCTTGGAATCTTTGTGCAGACCTATTTGACAGCCTATTATGCGCGTGAGTGGGGGAATATGATTTCGCAGGGGATGGAGCTGACGCAGATTTTTCAGATGATGCAGGAACAAGGTTCCCAGCTCTTTAAAGAAATCGGTCAAGATCTGGCTCAATCCCTACAAAATGGCCGCGAATTTTCTCAAACCATAGCAACCTATCCTTTCTTTAAAAAGGAGTTGAGTCTCATTATTGAGTATGGTGAAGTCAAGTCCAAGCTGGGGAGTGAGTTGGAAATCTATGCTGAAAAAACTTGGGAAGCCTTTTTTACCCGAGTTAACCGCACCATGAATTTGGTGCAGCCACTGGTTTTTATCTTTGTGGCACTGATTATCGTTTTACTTTATGCGGCAATGCTGATGCCCATGTATCAAAATATGGAGGTAAATTTTTAAAATGAAAAAAATGATGACATTCTTGAAAAAAGCTAAGGTTAAAGCTTTTACTCTGGTAGAGATGTTGGTGGTCTTGCTCATCATCAGCGTGCTTCTCTTGCTCTTTGTACCTAATTTGACCAAGCAAAAAGAGGCGGTCAATGACAAAGGAAAAGCTGCTGTTGTTAAGGTGGTGGAAAGTCAGGCAGAGCTTTATAGCTTGGATAAAAATGAAGATGCTAGCCTAAGTAAGTTACAAGCAGATGGGCGAATCACAGAAGAACAGGCTAAAGCTTATAAAGAATACCATGCTAAACAAAATACCAGTCAAACCGTTGCAGATTAAGGCCTTTACAATGCTTGAAAGTCTCTTGGTTTTGGGACTTGTAAGTATGATTGCCTTGGGCTTGTCCGGTTCTGTCCAGTCCACTTTTGCAGCGGTAGAGGAGCAGATTTTCTTTATGGAGTTTGAAGAACTCTATCGGGGAACCCAAAAACGCAGTGTAGCCAGTCAGCAAAAGACTAGTCTAAACTTAGATGGGCAGACTATCAGTAACGGCAGTCAAAAGTTGACAGTTCCTAAAGGCATTCAAGCACCATCAGGCCAAAGTATTACATTTGACCGAGCTGGGGGAAATTCGTCCCTGGCTAAGATTGAATTTCAGACCAGTAAAGGAGCAATTCGCTATCAATTATATCTAGGAAATGGAAAAATTAAACGCATTAAGGAAACAAAAAATTAGGGCAGTGATTTTACTAGAAGCAGTAGTAGCTCTAGCTATCTTTGCCAGCATTGCGACTCTTCTTTTGGGACAAATTCAGAAAAATAGGCAGGAAGAAGCAAAAATCTTGCAGAAAGAAGAAGTTGTGCGTGTAGCTAAGATGGTCCTGCAGACAGGTCAAAATCAGTTGAACATCAACGGAGTTGAGATTCAGGTGTTTTCTAGTGAAAAGGGATTGGAGGTTTATCATGGTTCAGAACAGTTGTTGGCTATCAAAGAGCCATAAAATCAAGGCTTTTACCCTGTTAGAATCCCTGATTGCTCTCATTGTCATCAGTGGGAGTTTACTTCTCTTTCAAGCCATGAGTCAGCTCCTCATTTCAGAAGTTCGCTACCAGCAACAAAGCGAGCAAAAAGAGTGGCTCTTGTTTGTGGATCAGCTAGAGGCAGAATTAGACCGTTCGCAGTTCGAAAAAGTAGAAGGCAATCGTATCTATATGAAGCAGGATGGTAAGGATATCTCTATTGGTAAGTCAAAATCGGACGATTTTCGAAAAACCGATGCCGGTGGACGAGGTTATCAGCCCATGGTTTATGGCCTCAAATCAGCTCAGATTACAGAGGATAAGCAATTGGTTCGTTTTCGTTTCCAGTTTCAGAAAGGCTTAGAAAGGGAGTTCATCTATCGTGTGGAAAAAGAAAAAAGTTAAGGCAGGAGTTCTCCTCTATGCAGTCACCATTTCAGCCATTTTCAGCCTTTTATTGCAGTTCTATTTGAACCGACAAGTCGCCCACTATCAAGACTATGCTGTAAATAAAGAAAAGTTAATCGCTTTTGCCATGGCTAAACGAACCAAGGATAAAGCCGAGCAAGAAAGTGGGGAGCAGGTCTTTAATCTAGGTCAGGTAAGCTATCAAAACAAGAAAACTGGCTTGGTGACGACGGTTCGTACGCCTAAGAGTCAATATGAGTTCCTATTTCCTTCAGTCAAAATCAAAGAAGAGAAAACGGATAAAAAGGAAAAGGTAGTGACTGATTCAAGTAATCAAGCGGAAAAGAAAAAATCAGAAGAGAAGTCTGAAAAGAAAGAGAATTCCTAGTCAATTCAACTACTTTGTGCTAAACTAAAAATATGAAACATGATTTTAACCACAAAGCAGAAACTTTCGATTCCCCTAAAAATATCTTTCTTGCAAACTTGGTTTGTCAAGCAGTTGAGAAACAGATTGATTTTCTATCAGACAAAGAAATTTTGGATTTCGGCGGAGGAACGGGTCTGTTAGCCTTGCCCCTAGCCAAGCAGGCTAAATCTGTCACTCTTGTAGACATTTCTGAGAAAATGCTGGAGCAAGCTCGTTTGAAAGCGGAGCAGCAAGACATCAAGAATATCCAGTTTTTGGAACAAGATTTATTGAAAAGTCCCTTGAAGCAAGAGTTTGATCTCATTGTTGTTTGTCGGGTTCTTCATCATATGCCTGATGTGGATGCAGCTCTCTCACTGTTTCATCAACATTTGAGGAAAGATGGACAACTCCTCATTGCTGATTTTACCAAGGCGGAAGCTAACCATCACGGCTTTGAATTGACTGAACTGGAAAAACAGCTAATTGAGAACGGTTTTTCATCTGTGCATAGTCAGACTCTCTATAGCGCTGACGACCTTTTTCAGGGAAATTATTCAGAACTCTTTTTTACAGTATCCCAAAAATCACTCGCCTAGTCAGGGAGTGATTTTTCTATAAGGATGGAAAAAAGGAGGGAAATTTGATAAGATAGGAATATGGATTTTGAAAAAATTGAACAAGCTTATACGTATTTACTAGAGAATGTCCAAATCATCCAAAGTGATTTGACGACCAATTTTTATGACGCCTTGGTGGAGCAAAACAGCATCTATCTGGATGGTGAGACTGAGCTAAATCAGGTAAAAGAGAACAATCAAGCCCTTAAGCGTTTAGCGCTTCGCAAGGAAGAATGGCTCAAGACCTACCAATTTCTCTTGATGAAGGCAGGGCAGACAGAGCCCCTACAGGCCAATCATCAGTTTACACCAGATGCCATTGCTTTACTTTTGGTGTTTATTGTGGAAGAGCTGTTTAAAGAGGAGGAAATTACGATCCTCGAAATGGGGTCTGGGATGGGGATTCTGGGCGCTACTTTCTTGACCTCGCTGGCTAAAAAGGTGGATTACTTGGGAATGGAAGTAGATGATTTGTTGATTGATTTGGCAGCTAGTATGGCAGATGTAATTGGTTTGCAGGCTGGCTTTGTCCAAGGAGATGCCGTTCGTCCACAAATGCTCAAAGAAAGCGATGTGGTCATCAGCGACTTGCCTGTCGGATATTATCCTGATGATGCCGTTGCGTCGCGCCATCAAGTTGCTTCTAGACAAGAACATACCTACGCCCATCACTTGCTCATGGAACAAGGACTTAAGTATCTCAAATCAGATGGCTATGCTATTTTTCTAGCTCCGAGTGATTTGTTGACCAGTCCTCAGAGTGATTTATTGAAAGGCTGGTTGAAAGAGGAGGCAAATCTAGTTGCCATAATCAGTCTCCCTGAAAATCTCTTTGCTAATGCTAAACAATCCAAGACTATTTTTATCTTACAAAAGAAAAGTGAAATAGCAGGAGAGCCTTTTGTTTATCCACTTGCAAGCCTGCAAGATGCAAGTGTTTTAATGAAATTTAAAGAAAATTTTCAAAAATGGACTCAAGGTACTGAAATATAAAATAGATTTTGTTATAATAGATGAAAACGCTTAAAAGAGGAGTCTTGTTATGACAAAAACAATTGCAATCAATGCAGGAAGTTCAAGTTTAAAATGGCAATTATACTTAATGCCAGAGGAAAAAGTGTTAGCCAAAGGCTTGATTGAACGTATCGGTTTGAAAGATTCGATTTCAACTGTAAAATTTGATGGCCGTTCTGAACAACAGATTTTGGATATCGAAAATCATACACAAGCCGTTAAAATTTTATTGGATGACTTGATTCGTTTCGATATTATCAAGGCTTACGATGAGATTACTGGTGTTGGACACCGTGTTGTGGCAGGTGGAGAATATTTCAAAGAATCAACAGTCGTTGAGGGAGATGTTTTAGAAAAAGTTGAAGAGTTGAGCTTGTTGGCTCCTCTCCACAATCCAGCCAATGCAGCAGGTGTTCGTGCCTTCAAGGAATTGTTGCCAGACATTACCAGTGTAGTTGTTTTTGATACTTCATTCCACACAAGTATGCCAGAGAAAGCTTATCGCTACCCTCTACCAACAAAATATTACACAGAAAACAAGGTTCGTAAATACGGTGCCCACGGTACAAGCCACCAGTTTGTAGCAGGAGAAGCTGCAAAACTCTTGGGACGTCCATTAGAAGATTTGAAATTGATTACTTGCCACATCGGTAATGGTGCTTCTATTACAGCAGTTAAGGGTGGTCAATCTGTCGATACTTCAATGGGCTTCACTCCACTTGGTGGTGTGATGATGGGAACTCGTACAGGGGATATTGACCCAGCTATCATTCCTTACCTAATGCAATATACAGAGGACTTTAACACGCCTGAAGATATTAGTCGCGTCCTTAATCGTGAATCAGGACTTATGGGTGTTTCAGGCAAATCTAGTGATATGCGTGATGTGATTGCTGCTATGGAAGAAGGGGACCACGATGCCACTTTAGCCTATGAAATGTATGTTGATCGTATCCAAAAACATATCGGTCAATACCTTGCAGTCCTAAATGGAGCAGATGCTATTATCTTCACAGCAGGTATCGGAGAAAATGCAGCTGCTGTACGTAAGGATGTTATCTCAGGAATTTCTTGGTTTGGCTGTGATGTTGACCCAGAAAAGAACGTCTTTGGCGTGACAGGAGACATCTCAACAGAGGCAGCGAAAATCCGTGTCTTGGTTATTCCAACAGATGAAGAATTAGTCATTGCCCGTGACGTTGAACGCTTGAAAAAATAACAAAAATCAGAAAAAATATTCCGTACAAGGAGTTGGAAAAGTGATTTTTCCAGCTTCTTTTTCTGATGAAATTGTCCAAAACCTTGCTATGATTGGCTTTTTTGAAAAATATGGTATAATAGTAGTAATTTAATAGATGGAGTTGAGTTTTGAAGAAAAACTTTCGTGTAAAAAGAGAGAAAGATTTTAAGGCGATTTTCAAGGAAGGAACAAGTTTTGCTAACCGAAAATTTGTTGTTTACAAATTAGAAAATCAGAAAAACCATTTTCGAGTAGGTCTATCAGTTAGCAAAAAGCTGGGGAATGCAGTCACTAGAAATCAAATCAAGCGACGGATTCGGCATATTATTCAGAATGCAAAAGGGAGTCTGGTAGAAGATGTCGATTTTGTTGTCATTGCTCGAAAAGGGGTCGAAACCTTAGAATACGCAGAGATGGAGAAAAATCTACTCCACGTATTAAAATTATCAAAGATTTACCAGGAAGGAAATGGGAGTGAAAAAGAAACTACAGTTGATTAGTTTGCTAGGACTGTCTCTATTTATCATGACAGCCTGTGCGACAAATGGGACAACTAGTGATATTACAGCAGATTCGACTGATTTTTGGAGTAAATTGGTTTACTTCTTTGCGGAAATCATTCGCTTTTTATCGTTTGATATCAGTATCGGAGTGGGGATTATTCTCTTTACGGTCTTGATTCGTACACTGCTCTTGCCAGTCTTTCAAGTGCAAATGGTGGCATCCAGAAAAATGCAGGAAGCTCAACCACGCATTAAGGCGCTGCGAGAACAGTATCCTGGTCGAGATATGGAAAGCAGAACCAAGCTAGAGCAGGAAATGCGTAAAGTCTTTAAAGAAATGGGTGTCAGACAGTCAGATTCTCTTTGGCCTATTTTAATTCAGATGCCGCTTATCTTGGCCTTGTTCCAAGCCCTATCAAGAGTTGACTTTTTGAAGACAGGTCATTTCTTATGGATTAACCTTGGTGGTGTGGATACGACACTTGTGCTTCCGATTTTAGCAGCAGTGTTCACCTTTTTAAGTACTTGGTTATCCAATAAAGCCTTGTCTGAGCGTAATGGGGCTACGACTGCGATGATGTATGGGATTCCAGTCTTAATCTTTATCTTTGGGGTTTATGCTCCGAGCGGAGTCGCTCTCTACTGGGCAGTGTCCAATGCTTATCAAGTCTTGCAAACCTATTTCTTGAATAACCCATTCAAGATTATCGCAGAGCGCGAGGCCGTAGTACAGGCACAAAAAGATTTGGAAAATAGAAAAAGAAAAGCCAAGAAAAAGGCTCAGAAAACGAAATAATAAGGAGGAATCTGGTAATGGTAGTATTTACAGGTTCAACTGTTGAAGAAGCAATCCAGAAAGGATTGAAAGAATTAGATATTCCAAGACTGAAGGCTCATATTAAAGTCATTTCTCGTGAAAAAAATGGATTTCTTGGTTTATTTGGTAAAAAACCAGCTCAAGTTGATATTGAAGCTATTAGTGAAACAACGGTCATTAAAGCCAATCAACAAGCTGTAAAGGGTGTTCCTAAAGAAATTAACGAACAAAATGAACCAGTTAAAACAGTCAGTGAAGCAACCGTTGATTTGGGGCATGTTGTAGAAGCAATTAAAAAGATTGAAGAGGAAGGTCAAGGTATTTCTGATGAAGTCAAGGCTGAAATCTTAAAACATGAAAGACATGCCAGCACGATCTTGGAAGAAACTGGGCATATTGAGATTCTAAATGAATTACAGCTTGAAGAAGCTGACCTCGAAGAAGAAGTAGAAACTCCTAATATTGAAAGCCAAGCTGAGCAAACTGAAAGTCAAGAACTAGAAGACTTGGGCTTGAAAGTTGAACCGAGCTTCGATATTGAACAAGTAGCTACGGAAGTAACGACTTATGTTCAAACAATTATTGATGACATGGATGTTGAAGCCACACTTTCAAATGATTATAACCGTCGTAGCATCAATCTACAAATTGACACCAACGAACCAGGACGTATTATCGGTTATCATGGTAAAGTCTTGAAGGCCTTGCAACTATTGGCTCAAAATTATCTTTACAATCGCTATTCAAGAACCTTCTATATCACTATTAATGTCAATGATTATGTTGAACATCGTGCAGAAGTCTTGCAAACATACGCTCAAAAATTGGCGACTCGTGTTTTAGAAGAAGGTCGCAGCCATCAAACAGATCCTATGTCAAATAGCGAACGTAAGATTATCCATCGTATTATTTCACGTATGGATGGTGTGACTAGTTACTCTGAGGGTGACGAGCCAAATCGCTATGTCGTTGTAGATACAGAATAAGTAAAATCAGGTTTATCCTGATTTTTTGCTAGCTAGAGGAGGTTAAACGGATGTTGAATAAGATAAGAGACTATCTAGACTTTGCAGGTTTACAGTACCGTAATCCAGATAAAGCTGAGGAAGAACGAGAAAAAATGCTGGAATTTCGCCACAAAGGACAAGAGGCCCGAAAGGATTTTACAGAATTGGCTAAAGCATTTCAAACCAGTCATCCAGAATGGCAACTCCAACAAACTAGTCAGTGGATGAATCAAGCGCAACGTTTGCGACCACATTTTTGGGTTTATCTACAGAGAGACGGACAAGTGACAGAACCTATGATGGCTTTACGTTTGTACGGAAGTTCTTCTGATTTTGGAGTCTCACTAGAGGTCAGTTTCATAGAGCGCAAGAAAGATGAGCAAACCTTAGTGCAGCAAGCCAAGGTTTTAGAAATTCCAGTGGTAGAAGGAATTTATTATCTATCCTACTGTGATGGGGAAAGTCATAAGATGGAGGCTACTGAGGAGAACCGTCAACTTTTAAGAAATAAACTATCCAATCAGGAAGTCCGAAAAGTGTTAGTTAAGGCAGATGTTTCTTTTATTGAAAATCAATCATTAGAAAATATTTTAGAAAAATTAGAAGAAGCTTATGAACGCTTACTTCCCTACTATCAGGCGACTAGAGGGTAGAAATCACGAGACTTATCTAGAGTCGAATTGATTTATTGCTATTCTATGTATTTTTTCATATAATAGTAAAATAGAATGTGTGATCCAATAATCACCTTAAATAGAAAGGAAATTCTATGTCAAATCTATCTGTTAATGCAATTCGTTTCCTAGGTATTGACGCCATTAATAAAGCCAACTCAGGTCACCCAGGTGTGGTTATGGGAGCGGCTCCAATGGCTTATAGCCTCTTTACAAAACAACTTCGTATCAATCCAGCTCAACCAAACTGGATTAACCGCGACCGCTTTATTCTTTCAGCAGGACATGGTTCAATGCTCCTTTATGCCCTTCTACACCTTTCTGGTTTTGAAGATGTCAGCATGGATGAAATCAAGAGCTTCCGCCAATGGGGTTCTAAAACACCAGGTCACCCAGAATTTGGTCATACAGCAGGGATTGATGCTACGACAGGTCCTCTAGGACAAGGAATCTCAACTGCCACTGGTTTTGCCCAAGCAGAACGTTTCTTGGCAGCCAAATATAACCGCGAAGGCTACAATATCTTTGACCACTATACTTACGTTATCTGTGGAGACGGAGACTTGATGGAAGGTGTCTCAAGCGAGGCAGCTTCATATGCAGGTTTGCAAAAATTGGATAAGTTGGTTGTTCTTTATGATTCAAATGACATTAACTTGGATGGTGAGACAAAGGATTCCTTTACAGAAAGTGTTCGTGACCGTTATAATGCTTACGGTTGGCATACAGCCTTGGTTGAAGATGGAACAGACTTGGAAGCAATCCATGCTGCTATCGAAACAGCTAAAGCTTCAGGCAAACCATCTTTGATTGAAGTGAAGACTGTCATTGGATATGGTTCTCCAAACAAACAAGGAACTAATGCCGTACACGGTGCCCCTCTTGGAGCAGATGAAACTGTAGCAACTCGTCAAGCCCTTGGTTGGGATTATGAACCATTTGAAATTCCAGAACAAGTTTATGCTGATTTCAAAGAACATGTTGCAGACCGTGGCGCATCAGCTTATCAAGCTTGGACAAAATTAGTTGCTGATTATAAAAAAGCTCATCCAGAACTTGCAGCAGAAGTCGAAGCTATCATTGACGGACGTGATCCAGTTGAAGTGACTCCAGCAGACTTCCCAGCTTTAGAAAATGGCTTCTCTCAAGCAACTCGTAATTCAAGTCAGGATGCTTTGAACGTTGTAGCGGCTAAGTTGCCAACCTTCTTAGGAGGTTCAGCTGATCTTGCTCACTCAAACATGACTTATATCAAAACTGACGGACTTCAAGACGATGCCAATCGCTTGAACCGTAACATTCAGTTTGGTGTTCGTGAATTTGCAATGGGGACGATCTTGAACGGGATGGCCCTTCACGGTGGACTTCGTGTATATGGTGGAACTTTCTTCGTATTCTCTGACTATGTGAAGGCAGCTGTCCGCTTGTCAGCCTTGCAAGGACTTCCTGTGACTTATGTCTTTACCCACGATTCAATCGCAGTTGGTGAAGATGGGCCAACGCACGAACCAGTTGAACACTTAGCAGGTCTTCGTGCTATGCCAAATCTAAATGTTTTCCGTCCAGCAGATGCGCGTGAAACTCAAGCAGCTTGGTACCTTGCAGTGACAAGTAAGAAAACGCCAACTGCCCTTGTATTGACCCGTCAAAACTTGACTGTTGAAGAGGGAACAGACTTCGACAAGGTTGCAAAAGGTGCCTATGTCGTCTATGAAAATGCAGCAGATTTTGATACCATCTTGATTGCAACAGGTTCAGAGGTCAATCTAGCTGTCTCAGCTGCTAAAGAATTGGCTAGTCAAGGCGCAAAAGTCCGCGTAGTCAGCATGCCATCCACAGATGTCTTTGACGCACAAGATGCAGCATACAAGGAAGAAATTCTTCCAACTGCAGTTCGCCGTCGTGTTGCAGTCGAAATGGGTGCAACTCAAAACTGGTACAAATACGTTGGTCTTGATGGTGCCGTTCTCGGTATTGATACCTTCGGAGCCTCTGCCCCAGCACCAAAAGTATTGGCAGAATATGGCTTTACTGTCGAAAATCTTGTAAAAGTCGTTCAAAATTTGAAATAATCCTAAAAATCAGGGCGCAAGCTCTGGTTTTTCTTGTTAGAAAAGCAAGGTACAATCTTGTAAAAGTAGCTGAAATTTGATATAGTAGTCCTATGTAAAAGACAAAGGAGAAGAAAATGAATCCAAATTATACATTTTTAATTATGCTTGTAGCGATGTTGGGCTTGATGTTCTTTATGCAACGCTCTCAAAAGAAACAAGCACAAAAACGTATGGAAAGCTTAAATAAACTACAAAAAGGCTATGAAGTGATTACAATCGGTGGACTTTACGGAACAGTCGATGAAGTAGATACTGAGAAGAGAACGATTGTTCTTGATGTAGATGGAGTTTACTTGACTTTTGAACTAGCTGCTATCAAGACAGTATTACCGCTGAAAGAAACAGCTTCACTAGAAGGCGCAATTGAAAAATAAGACGGGATTACTAACTCCCGTTTTTCTATAATAGAAAGGAAATGGGATGAAAAGACTAGTCTTTGTCTGTCTGGGGAATATTTGCCGTAGTCCTATGGCTGAGTTTGTTATGAAATCAATGACAGATAATTATGAAATCCAAAGTCGAGCGACTTCTTCTTGGGAACATGGCAATCCGATTCACAAGGGAACTCAAGGGATTTTTCAACAGTATGAGATTCCTTATGAAAAAGGCAAGACATCGCTTCAGATTAGTAAGGAAGATTTTGAAGCCTTTGATTATATTATCGGAATGGACGCTTCAAATGTTTCTGACTTACGTCAGATGTGTCCAGCAGGCTTTCAAGATAAGATTTACTCATTTGCATCTGAAAGTGTTCCAGATCCTTGGTATACAGGAGATTTTGAAGAAACCTATCAGCGTGTTCAAGAGGGTTGTCAAGCATGGTTAGAACGTTTAGAAAAGGAGAGTGAAGGTGGAAAATCTTAAGAATTTTTACGAAAAGTATCGTGTCTATCTGACTCGTCCACGTTTAGAGCTTTTAGCAGTAGTTGCCATTGTTTTCTGTGCTGTACTCGTCTTTTTTCTAAATATTCCCGGAAAAGGTGTTCTAAAGCTTGATAATGGAACCATTGTTTACGACGGCAGTCTTGTCCGAGGTAAAATGAATGGCCAAGGCACCATTACCTTCCAAAATGGAGACCAGTATACAGGTGGTTTCAGCAATGGAGCCTTCAACGGAAAAGGTACCTTTCAATCCAAAGAAGGCTGGACCTACGAAGGTGATTTTGTAAATGGCCAAGCTGAGGGAAAAGGGAAACTAACAACAGAACAAGAAGTCGTTTATGAAGGGACTTTTAAACAAGGCATTTTTCAACAAAAATAAGGCCTCCTTATCAAAGGAGGTATTGTTAGAACTCCTAAGTAAGCGCTTACTTGCAAATCCTTTTCTTTCCAAGTCCCTCTTCCAAGCAAGTTTGTGAAATAAAAAATATTTTAAATAAATTTCACAAACTCTAAAGAAAAAGCTTGACAAGAAAAGACAATGAGAAAAATTTCACAAGTAACTAAAAATTCTTTGTGAAATGTTCATGAAACTGTTTACAAAAACAAAATAATGCGTTATAATAAACTTGTGAAAAAATTAACAAAGGATATTGATCCTTGAAAGCTATGGAGGAAAATATGGCTGATAAAAAAACTGTGACACCAGAGGAAAAGAAACTCGCTGCTGAAAAGCATGTTGATGGATTGGTGCAAAAAGCTTTAGTTGCTCTTGAAGAGATGCGTAAACTCGACCAAGAACAGGTTGACTACATCGTAGCCAAAGCATCAGTGGCAGCTTTGGATGCCCACGGAGAATTGGCTTTACATGCCTTTGAAGAAACAGGACGTGGTGTATTTGAAGACAAAGCAACTAAGAACTTGTTTGCTTGTGAACACGTAGTAAACAACATGCGTCACACTAAGACAGTTGGTGTTATTCAAGAAGACGATGTAACAGGTTTAACTCTTATTGCTGAACCAGTTGGTGTTGTTTGTGGTATCACTCCAACAACTAACCCTACCTCGACAGCAATCTTTAAGGCATTGATTTCATTGAAGACACGTAATCCAATTGTCTTTGCCTTCCACCCATCAGCTCAAGAATCATCAGCTCATGCAGCTCAAATCGTTCGTGATGCTGCGATTAAAGCCGGAGCTCCTGAAAACTGTGTACAGTGGATCACTCAACCATCTATGGAAGCAACTAGTGCCCTTATGAACCACGAAGGTATTGCAACAATCCTTGCAACAGGTGGGAATGCTATGGTTAAAGCCGCATACTCATGTGGTAAACCAGCACTTGGAGTAGGTGCCGGAAACGTGCCAGCTTATGTTGAAAAATCAGCTAACATTCGCCAAGCTGCACACGATATCGTCATGTCTAAATCATTTGATAACGGTATGGTCTGTGCCTCAGAGCAAGCGGTTATCATTGATAAAGAAATTTACGATGAATTTGTAGCAGAGTTCAAATCATATCACACTTACTTTGTAAACAAAAAAGAAAAAGCTCTTCTTGAAGAGTTCTGCTTCGGCGTAAAAGCAAACAGCAAAAACTGTGCTGGTGCAAAATTGAACGCTGACATCGTTGGTAAACCAGCAACTTGGATTGCAGAACAAGCAGGATTTACAGTTCCAGAAGGAACAAACATTCTTGCTGCTGAATGTAAAGAAGTTGGTGAAAATGAGCCATTGACTCGTGAAAAATTGTCACCAGTTATCGCAGTTTTGAAATCTGAAAGCCGTGAAGATGGTATTACTAAGGCTCGTCAAATGGTTGAATTTAACGGTCTTGGACACTCAGCAGCTATCCACACAGCTGACGAAGAATTGACTAAAGAATTTGGTAAAGCTGTTAAAGCTATTCGTGTTATCTGTAACTCACCTTCTACTTTCGGTGGTATCGGGGACGTTTACAATGCCTTCTTGCCATCATTGACACTTGGATGTGGTTCTTACGGACGCAACTCAGTTGGGGATAACGTTAGTGCCATTAACCTCTTGAATATCAAAAAAGTCGGAAGACGGAGAAATAACATGCAATGGATGAAACTTCCTTCAAAAACATACTTTGAACGTGATTCAATTCAATACCTTCAAAAATGTCGTGACGTTGAACGTGTCATGATCGTTACTGACCATGCCATGGTCGAGCTTGGTTTCCTTGATCGTATCATCGAACAACTTGACCTTCGTCGCAATAAGGTTGTTTACCAAATCTTTGCTGATGTAGAACCAGATCCAGATATCACAACTGTAAACCGTGGTACTGAGATTATGCGTGCCTTCAAACCAGATACAATCATCGCTCTCGGTGGTGGATCTCCAATGGATGCTGCTAAAGTAATGTGGCTCTTCTACGAACAACCAGAAGTGGACTTCCGTGACCTTGTTCAAAAATTCATGGATATCCGTAAACGTGCCTTCAAATTCCCATTGCTTGGTAAGAAGACTAAATTCATCGCGATCCCAACTACATCTGGTACAGGATCTGAAGTAACACCATTTGCCGTTATCTCTGATAAAGCAAACAACCGTAAATACCCAATCGCTGACTACTCATTGACACCAACTGTGGCAATCGTAGACCCTGCCTTGGTATTGACAGTTCCTGGATTTGTAGCTGCTGATACTGGTATGGACGTATTGACCCACGCGACTGAAGCTTACGTATCACAAATGGCTAGCGACTACACTGACGGTCTTGCACTTCAAGCCATCAAGCTTGTATTCGAAAACCTTGAAAGCTCAGTTAAGAATGCAGACTTCCATTCACGTGAGAAAATGCATAACGCTTCAACAATCGCTGGTATGGCCTTTGCCAATGCCTTCCTAGGTATTTCTCACTCAATGGCCCATAAGATTGGTGCGCAATTCCACACAATCCACGGTCGTACTAATGCTATCTTGCTTCCATACGTCATTCGCTACAACGGTACACGTCCAGCTAAGACAGCAACATGGCCTAAGTACAACTACTACCGTGCAGATGAAAAATACCAAGATATCGCACGTATGCTTGGCCTTCCAGCTTCTACTCCAGAAGAAGGTGTGGAATCTTACGCAAAAGCTGTCTACGAACTTGGTGAGCGCGTAGGTATCCAAATGAACTTCAAAGCACAAGGAATCGATGAAAAAGAATGGAAAGAACATTCTCGTGAATTGGCCTTCCTTGCTTATGAAGATCAATGTTCACCAGCTAACCCACGTCTTCCAATGGTTGACCATATGCAAGAAATCATCGAAGATTCTTACTATGGCTACAAAGAAAGACCAGGACGCCGTAAATAATTGTTATCAGCCTAGAGGCAGGAGAAATCCTGTCTCTTTTTTGTAATTCTATTTGAAAAATGGTATAATCATCGCATATATTTATTTGAAAATCAAACCTTTAATAATCATGCGAGGGGCAAATGAACAAGATAAATGAGTTAGGGGATAAAGTGCGACTTTTAAGAGAGGAGAAAGGACTTAGTCGTCCAGTTTTTTGCGGGGATGAGTCTGAACTATCAGTGCGTCAGCTGGTGCGGATAGAAAAAGGAGAATTTCGACCGACTATAAAAACACTAGAATATATTGCAGATAGATTAGAAATTCCGTCCTATGTCTTGATGCCAGATTATAAGGAATTGCCTAAACGCTACCAAGAATTAAAGTACTTTCTTTTACATCACCCTGACTATGGAGACAAGGAGTTGCAAGAACAAAAGGAAGAATATTTTGATGAGATTTTTGAGTGTTTTTATGATGACCTGCCCCGTGATGAGAAGATGATAGTGGACTGCCTTCAGGCAATAGATGCAGTGAGAGCGACTAGTAATTCTTTATACGGAAGTGGTGTGATTGAGGACAGTCTTCAAGACTTACTATCCAGAGATGTATATAAGGCTGAGGAATTGTTGAAATTGAGACTGTATTTTCTTTGTCAGTTAATGGATGGTTTAAACGAGGGTGAGATAAAAAAGTCTGAGCATGAAACTATTCTTTATTTTCATGACAAATTAAGTTCTCAGGTTGATAAGATAGAGTTCGATTGTTTGGACTTACTTAGAGACTCCTTGTTAGCTTCTTTAACTTGTATAGAGGTTATGGGGTTGCTTCATTATTTTAAGAGGGCAGTCGAGACCTTAAATAAAATAGGGCAAAAAACACGAGATTTTCAAAAACAACCGATTGTCTTGATGGTGGAGTGGAAATATTATATTCAGATGGATTATGATACAGCCAAACAAAAGTATGAAGAAGCAAAAATGATGGCAAGGATGTTTGGCAATGGGAAGTTACTCGTTAGTTTAGATAATGAATGGGCCGAGGATCTAGAAAGATATCGTTAAAGAGTTTATAGGAGTGACATTTCTGTCATTGGAGAAATGTCGCTTTTTTGTTACAATGAATTTTACTTGATATACATCCAGAAGCAAACTAGGCAATAGAGAGAAAACTCTAAGTAGTAGGCCCATAGGGGAAATCAGTGCTGATGTAGCTTGAAGGATTTTCTATCAGTATGGTGTATGACGATAACAGTTTTAAACAAGGGGGAAAGAATGTCTATTTTATCCATTAAAAATATTTCAAAGTTTTACACTTTGGACGGTAAACATCAAGAACAGGCTTTAAAGAATATTAACCTGCAGATTGCAAAAGGTAAAATTACAGCGATTTACGGTCCATCAGGCTGTGGCAAAACCAGCTTGCTAAACATCATCAGTGGTCTAGATAGACAATATGAAGGAGTTTTAGAATTTAAAGGGGAATCTCTCCGTGACTTATCAGAGATTGAACTAACTCAATTTCGTAAAAACAAGATTGGATTTGTGTTTCAAAACTTCAACCTCATTCCTCATCAATCTGTCTTGGACAATGTCAAGCTACCTCTCTATGTCAAAGATTTATCTGACAGGGAGATGACAATGATTGCAAAGGAGCAATTAAGTAGCTTAGGAATGGAGCCTTTTATGGCTAAAAATGTTAAACAGCTTTCTGGCGGGCAAAAGCAACGTGTAGCAATCGCGCGTGCCTTGGTAAATCAGCCTGATATGATTGTAGCAGATGAGCCAACGGGGTCACTGGATTCTCAATCTCAAGAAATGGTATTGGAAGTATTTAAAAATTTAGCCCAGACAGGGAAAACAGTATTGATTGTAACCCATAATCCAGAGGTTGCTGCATATGCAGATGTGATTATCAAAATGAAGGATGGTGAAGTCGTTGAAGAAGTCAAAAAATAAAGGATTATCATTGAAAAACAAATTCAAACTTTCTTTAAATAACTTTCTGGAAAGAAAGTGGCGTAACTTATTGATTGCGCTAGCAACCTCAATCGGTTTTGTAGGAGTCTTAATTTCTTTCGGCTTGGGAAATGCTTTGATTTCGATGATTGATGAAAATACGAATGGAGGTCAAATTCCTTCTCAAGTTCAGATTGCTTTAAACACAGAAAATGCTGGACGAGGCTTTTTGAACCAAGATGATAAGAACTATATCACGGATACAGTTGGCAAAGAAGCTATTAAATATTTGGAGAGTCCTTTTGGGATGACCATGTCAAATATTACTATAGATGGGCAAGAAATGGATCTGAGTCAAACGATGCCTTCTTATGCTCAAGTAGTGAGTCTCTATGAGGATACAAGTATTTCTGTTAGTAGTAATGAGGCGGACAAAGTATTAGCCGGTTCCCTCTATACTGATGCAAATGAACAGGGCTTGACGATTCCAAGCAGTTTACTAAAAAGTTGGAATGAACAGACAGGAAAAAATCTGACGGCTAGTGATATTATTGGCAAATCAGTCTCAGCAAGTATTGTGGAAAATGCTGCCGAAGCTAGCAAGACTGCTCAATTTCAAACGAAGATTGTGCGTGTAATCAATGATGAAGATGACATGGAGGACAGCAACAGTTTCATGCCGTCTAATCAAATGGAAACAATTTTGAAAGAAGCTGGATTTACAAAAGCTGTATCTTATTTTATCTTGGAACTTAAAGATCCATCACAGACAAAAGTGGTAACAGAAGAATTGCAGAAAAATAAGAAGTATACTGTTCTTTCTCAACAGAAGGTTCTTGATATTGTGATTACTTTTATTCGTGTTATTCAGGGATTGTTGATTGTGCTTTCATCACAAGCTATTGTGGTAGCAGCGGTCATGATTGGCATCATCATTTACATTAATATCATGCAACGTTCTAAGGAAATAGGTGTCATGAAGGCAGTTGGTTATCAAAATCGCGATGTCAAAGGAATTTTTATTTACGAGGCTATTTGGATTGTAGGAATCGCCTTGCTGCTGGCATTTTTGGTTGCACAAGGGGTGGGAAGTTTGGCGAATGCGGTTGTAAATCACTTTTACCCATCCATCACGAAGGTTTTTGAATTAAATCTTCTATCTATTTTAGGAACTCTAGCTTTTGCTCTATTACTTGGTTATGTCTCAGCCTACTTCCCAGCACGTAAAATTAGTAAAATGGATCCTGTAGAATCGCTACGATATGAATAGTAAGGAGGTTCTTGATTTATAGCCTGAAAAAGAAACTAACATAGAAAAACAACGCCCGTACTTGCAATTCAACTCAAATAGTTATATAATAGGTTTGTTGAAAGGTGATTTGTAGTGATTCAAGTTACTCTTTTCACAATAAAAATTTCATGATTTTCATAAGGAGGAAATCACTAATGGTAGTTAAAGTTGGTATTAACGGTTTCGGACGTATCGGTCGTCTTGCTTTCCGCCGTATCCAAAACGTAGAAGGTGTTGAAGTTACTCGCATCAACGACCTTACAGATCCAGTTATGCTTGCACACTTGTTGAAATATGACACAACTCAAGGTCGTTTCGACGGAACTGTGGAAGTTAGAGAAGGTGGATTTGAAGTTAACGGTAAATTCATCCGTGTTTCTGCTGAACGTGATCCAGAACAAATCGACTGGGCTAACGATGGTGTAGAAATCGTTCTTGAAGCTACTGGTTTCTTTGCTAAGAAAGCAGCTGCTGAAAAACACTTGCACCCAGGTGGAGCTAAGAAAGTTGTTATTACTGCTCCTGGTGGAAACGACGTTAAAACAGTTGTATTCAACACTAACCACGATGTTCTTGACGGTACTGAAACAGTTATCTCAGGTGCTTCATGTACTACAAACTGCTTGGCTCCTATGGCTAAAGCTCTTCAAGACAACTTTGGTGTTGTTGAAGGATTGATGACTACTATCCACGCTTACACTGGTGACCAAATGATCCTTGACGGACCACACCGTGGTGGTGACCTTCGCCGTGCTCGCGCTGGTGCTGCAAACATCGTTCCTAACTCAACTGGTGCTGCAAAAGCTATCGGTCTTGTAATCCCAGAATTGAACGGTAAATTGGACGGATCTGCACAACGCGTTCCAACTCCAACTGGATCAGTTACTGAATTGGTAGCAGTTCTTGAAAAGAACGTTACTGTTGATGAAGTGAACGCAGCTATGAAAGCAGCTTCAAACGAATCATACGGTTACACAGAAGATCCAATCGTATCTTCAGATATCGTAGGTATGTCTTACGGTTCATTGTTTGACGCAACTCAAACTAAAGTTCTTGATGTTGACGGTAAACAATTGGTTAAAGTTGTATCATGGTACGACAACGAAATGTCATACACTGCACAACTTGTTCGTACTCTTGAATACTTCGCAAAAATCGCTAAATAATTCATGAGTCGATAAAAAGCAGGGCCTCTTGGTCTTGCTTTTCTTATATGGAAAAATGGATGACACAATCATCCATTCTTTTTTAATTCTTTTTCAAAAGTATCTGATAGGGTAGTGAAGCTTAATTTCTCTAGAGTAAGCGGATGGGTAAAGGACAGTCGAAAGGCGTGGAGCATGAGCCGACTTGTTTTTGATTTACTATTATAGAGAGGGTCGCCTGAAATAGGGAAGTTATGATGCGAAAGGTGCACACGAATCTGATGGGTTCGCCCTGTCTTTAGTTTGCAACGAACCAAGGAAGTTTTGTTTGGGAATTGTTTTAATCTGCTTACATGTGTTTCAGCATATTGCCCATTTTTTGTATCAACTATTCGTTTTCTGCGGTCATGGCGATCACGCCCAATTTTGTCTTTGAAAACAAGTTCTTTGCTGTTGATATGTCCGTCGACCTGTGCCCAATATTCCCTAGAAATCTCTTTTTTCTCCAGTAAGCGATTGAGGATAGGTAGGATAAAAGGATTTTTGGCAAAGAGAACTAAGCCACTGGTTTCCATGTCCAGACGATGAACGACATAGCAGGTTTGGCCAACATAGGCACTGACATGGTTAAGAAGGGCGATTTCGTTTGGCTGATTACCATGCGTTTTTATCCCCTCTGGTTTGTTCACAATAACTAAGTGTTGATCTTGATAAACTTCCTGAACGAGGTTTGGGTTGCCCCAAGGGATTTCTTTTTCGGGATAATCTTCCTTGTCAAACGTTAACTGGCAAACATCTCCAGGACTTACAATCTCGTTCCAATGAACTTCTCGCTGATTAATCAAAATGTGTTTCTTGATTCTCAAAAAATGACGGATTTTTCTAGGGATGAGGAGTTGATCCTCTAGTAATTGCTTAACCGTCATTTGAGGTAGAGAGTCTGGTAATGTAAATGTGAATTGCATACAGATATTGTAACAAAAAAAGCCCTATTTGGATAGGAAATAGCTAAATTCTTGTCTTCCTATGATGAAGATGATAAAATAAACGCATGAAATTAGATAAATTATTCGAGAAATTTCTTTCTCTTTTTAAAAAAGAAACAAGTGAATCAGAGGATTCTGGGTCTACTAGCTTGCGTCGTTCTCGTAGTGATAGAAAAAAATTGGCCCAAGTAGGTCCGATTCGAAAATTCTGGCGTCGCTATCATCTAACAAAGATTGTCCTTATACTAGGTTTGAGTACAAGCTTGCTAGTTGGAACCTATTTGTTTGCTGTAGCCAAGTCAACCAATGTCAATGATTTGCAAAATGCCTTGAAAACTCGAACTCTCATTTTTGACCGTGAAGAAAAGGAGGCCGGTGCCTTGTCTGGTCAAAAAGGAACCTATGTTGAATTGACTGATATCAGTAAAAATTTGCAGAATGCCGTTATTGCGACAGAAGACCGTTCCTTCTATAAAAATGACGGAATTAACTATGGTCGTTTCTTCTTGGCTATTGTAACTGCTGGTCGTTCAGGTGGTGGTTCTACTATTACCCAACAGCTGGCTAAAAATGCCTATCTGTCGCAGGATCAAACTGTTGAGAGAAAAGCGAAAGAATTTTTCCTTGCTTTAGAATTAACCAAAAAATATAGTAAGGATCAGATCTTAACCATGTACCTTAACAACGCCTATTTTGGAAATGGTGTGTGGGGTGTAGAAGATGCGAGTAAGAAATACTTTGGAGTTTCTGCATCAGAAGTGAGTTTGGATCAAGCTGCGACTCTGGCAGGGATGCTCAAAGGGCCGGAACTGTATAATCCCTTGAATTCTGTAGAAGATTCTACCAATCGGCGCGATACTGTCTTGCAAAATATGGTTGCAGCAGGATATATTGATAAAAACCAAGAAACCGAAGCTGCGGAAGTTGATATGAATTCGCAATTGCACGATAAGTATGAAGGAAAAATCTCAGATTACCGCTATCCTTCTTACTTTGATGCGGTGGTTAACGAAGCCGTTTCCAAGTATAATCTAACAGAGGAAGAGATTGTCAATAATGGCTACCGCATTTACACAGAGCTGGACCAAAATTACCAAGCAAATATGCAGGTTGTTTATGAAAACACATCGCTATTTCCGAGGGCGGAGGATGGAACATTTGCTCAATCAGGAAGTGTAGCTCTCGAACCGAAAACAGGGGGAGTTCGTGGAGTTGTTGGTCAGGTTGCTGGCAATGATAAAACTGGATTCCGGAATTTCAACTATGCAACTCAATCAAAACGTAGTCCTGGTTCTACAATTAAGCCTTTAGTTGTTTATACGCCAGCAGTTGAAGCAGGTTGGGCTTTGAATAAGCAATTGGATAACCATACCATGCAGTACGACAGCTATAAGGTTGATAACTATGCAGGGATCAAAACGAGTCGAGAAGTTCCTATGTATCAAGCCTTGGCAGAGTCGCTTAATCTACCTGCTGTTGCCACTGTTAATGATTTGGGCGTCGACAAGGCTTTTGAGGCAGGCGAAAAATTCGGACTCAACATGGAAAAGGTCGACCGTGTTCTTGGTGTCGCCTTGGGAAGTGGTGTCGAAACCAATCCTCTGCAAATGGCTCAAGCATATGCTGCCTTTGCAAATGAAGGTTTAATGCCTGAAGCTCATTTTATTAGTAGAATTGAAAATGCTAGTGGACAAGTTATTGCAAGCCATAAAAATTCACAAAAACGGGTGATTGATAAGTCTGTAGCTGATAAGATGACCAGTATGATGTTGGGGACATTCACCAACGGTACCGGTATTAGTTCATCGCCTGCAGATTATGTCATGGCAGGAAAAACTGGTACAACTGAAGCGGTTTTCAATCCAGAATATACAAGTGACCAGTGGGTAATTGGTTATACACCGGATGTAGTGATTAGTCACTGGCTTGGCTTCCCGACGACTGATGAAAATCACTATCTAGCTGGCTCTACTTCAAACGGTGCAGCTCATGTCTTTAGAAACATTGCCAATACCATTTTACCTTATACGCCAGGAAGTACCTTTACAGTTGAAAATGCTTATAAGCAAAATGGAATTGCACCAGCCAATACAAGAAATCAAGTACAGAGTAATGAATCAAATCAGGCGGATAATAGCCTTTCTGATATTAGAAGTCGTGCACAAAATCTGGTAGATGAGGCTAGCCGTGCTATCTCGGATGCGAAGATTAAGGAAAAGGCTCAAACGATATGGGATTCGGTAGTCAATCTATTTCGTTAAGATGCTTGTCAAAGCCTAGCTTTCTTGTTATAATAGATAAGATGGAGGCGTTATGGCACTAAAAAAAGCAAGCCTAGCTTGTGCGGTTTGTGGTTCAAGAAACTATTCAATCAAGATCAGCGGAAACCCCAAGCCAACACGACTAGAAGTAAATAAATTTTGTAAACATTGTGGTAAGTACACTACACACAGAGAAACGAGATAGGAGAGAGCGATGCGTTTTATTGGAGATATTTTTAGACTTCTTAAAGACACAACATGGCCAACTCGCAAGGAAAGCTGGAGAGATTTTCGTTCTATCATGGAATACACTGCTTTCTTTGTTGTGATTATTTATATTTTTGACAAGTTGATTGTTTCAGGTTTGATTCGATTTATTAATATTTTTTAGAAGACCTGTGGAGTTATTCACGCTAGAAATCTTCTATTATGAAAGGAAGTATCATGGATAGTTTTGATAAAGGATGGTTTGTCTTACAAACCTATTCTGGTTATGAAAATAAGGTAAAAGAAAATCTATTACAACGTGCACAAACCTACAATATGTTGGATAATATTTTACGTGTTGAAATTCCAACACAAACAGTGCAAGTTGAAAAAAATGGAAAGAGAAAAGAAGTAGAAGAAAATCGCTTTCCAGGTTATGTTCTTGTGGAAATGGTGATGACAGATGAAGCTTGGTTTGTTGTTCGAAACACACCAAACGTTACAGGATTCGTCGGATCTCACGGAAATAGATCAAAACCAACTCCATTATTGGAACAAGAAATCCGTGATATCTTGGTTTCTATGGGACAAACTGTACAAGAGTTTGATATCGATGTTGAAGTTGGTCAAACTGTACGTATCATTGATGGTGCTTTTGCAGACTATACTGGTAAGATTGCAGAGATTGATAACAATAAAGTGAAGATGATTATCTCTATGTTTGGTAATGACACAGTTGCAGAAGTAAACCTAAATCAAATTGCAGAATTATAACCCAAAGAGAGGCAAGCCCTCTCTTTTTTGTGCAGTTGAGGCGGTGTAGGGAACAGAATAGGCGAAAAGGCCCCAATTAAGTTCTTGATTTGTTAGACTGTATCTAGAAAGGGGGAAGCTTATGCTTAAAAAATTGTATGAAGAAGTCCAAGGAATTGTATACAAGTGTAGAAATGAATATTACCTTCATTTATGGGAGTTATCGGATTGGGACCAAGAGGGAATGATCTGCTTACATGAATTGATCAGTAGAGAAGAAGAACTGGTAGAAGATATTCCACGCTTACGTAAATATTTCAAGACTAAGTTTCGTAATCGAATTTTAGACCATATCCGTAAACAAGAAAGTCAGAAGCGTAGATATGATAAAGAACCTTATGAAGAAGTGGGAGAGATTAGTCATCGTATCAGTGAGGGAGGTCTGTGGCTAGATGAGTATTATCTCTTTCATGAAACACTAAGAGATTATAGAAACAAACAAAGCAAAGAGAAGCAAGAAGAGTTAGAACGCATCTTAAGACATGAACGCTTCCGAGGGCGTCAAAGAGTTCTAAGGGACTTGCGTATTGTGTTTAAAGAGTTTGATATCCGTAGTCGGTAAGAAGCCATGTAAAAAAATGAAAAAAATAGAAAAAAGTAGTTGACAAAGTTAGAAAAGTCGGTATAATAGTAAGAGTTGAAAACACCAACTCTGGTCCGTTGGTCAAGGGGTTAAGACACCGCCTTTTCACGGCGGTAACACGGGTTCGAATCCCGTACGGACTATGGTATGTTGCGGATGGAACACTTGATGAAAAAAGTTCAAAAAAGTTTCAAAAAAGTGTTGACAAGCGAAAGTGCCTGTGATATACTAATATAGTTGTCGCTTGAGAGAAGCGAGTGACAAAGACCTTTGAAAACTGAACAAGACGAACCAATGTGCAGGGCACTACAACTAAGGTTGTAGTACTGAACAATGAAAAAAACAATAAATCTGTCAGTGACAGAAATGAGTGAGAACTCAAACTTTTAATGAGAGTTTGATCCTGGCTCAGGACGAACGCTGGCGGCGTGCCTAATACATGCAAGTAGAACGCTGAAGGAGGAGCTTGCTTCTCCGGATGAGTTGCGAACGGGTGAGTAACGCGTAGGTAACCTGCCTGGTAGTGGGGGATAACTATTGGAAACGATAGCTAATACCGCATAACAGTAGATGTTGCATGACATTTGCTTAAAAGGTGCAATTGCATCACTACCAGATGGACCTGCGTTGTATTAGCTAGTTGGTGGGGTAACGGCTCACCAAGGCGACGATACATAGCCGACCTGAGAGGGTGATCGGCCACACTGGGACTGAGACACGGCCCAGACTCCTACGGGAGGCAGCAGTAGGGAATCTTCGGCAATGGACGGAAGTCTGACCGAGCAACGCCGCGTGAGTGAAGAAGGTTTTCGGATCGTAAAGCTCTGTTGTAAGAGAAGAACGAGTGTGAGAGTGGAAAGTTCACACTGTGACGGTATCTTACCAGAAAGGGACGGCTAACTACGTGCCAGCAGCCGCGGTAATACGTAGGTCCCGAGCGTTGTCCGGATTTATTGGGCGTAAAGCGAGCGCAGGCGGTTAGATAAGTCTGAAGTTAAAGGCTGTGGCTTAACCATAGTACGCTTTGGAAACTGTTTAACTTGAGTGCAAGAGGGGAGAGTGGAATTCCATGTGTAGCGGTGAAATGCGTAGATATATGGAGGAACACCGGTGGCGAAAGCGGCTCTCTGGCTTGTAACTGACGCTGAGGCTCGAAAGCGTGGGGAGCAAACAGGATTAGATACCCTGGTAGTCCACGCCGTAAACGATGAGTGCTAGGTGTTAGACCCTTTCCGGGGTTTAGTGCCGCAGCTAACGCATTAAGCACTCCGCCTGGGGAGTACGACCGCAAGGTTGAAACTCAAAGGAATTGACGGGGGCCCGCACAAGCGGTGGAGCATGTGGTTTAATTCGAAGCAACGCGAAGAACCTTACCAGGTCTTGACATCCCTCTGACCGCTCTAGAGATAGAGTTTTCCTTCGGGACAGAGGTGACAGGTGGTGCATGGTTGTCGTCAGCTCGTGTCGTGAGATGTTGGGTTAAGTCCCGCAACGAGCGCAACCCCTATTGTTAGTTGCCATCATTCAGTTGGGCACTCTAGCGAGACTGCCGGTAATAAACCGGAGGAAGGTGGGGATGACGTCAAATCATCATGCCCCTTATGACCTGGGCTACACACGTGCTACAATGGCTGGTACAACGAGTCGCAAGCCGGTGACGGCAAGCTAATCCCTTAAAGCCAGTCTCAGTTCGGATTGTAGGCTGCAACTCGCCTACATGAAGTCGGAATCGCTAGTAATCGCGGATCAGCACGCCGCGGTGAATACGTTCCCGGGCCTTGTACACACCGCCCGTCACACCACGAGAGTTTGTAACACCCGAAGTCGGTGAGGTAACCGTAAGGAGCCAGCCGCCTAAGGTGGGATAGATGATTGGGGTGAAGTCGTAACAAGGTAGCCGTATCGGAAGGTGCGGCTGGATCACCTCCTTTCTAAGGATAAGGAACTGCGCATTGGTCTTGTTTAGTCTTGAGAGGTCTTGTGGGGCCTTAGCTCAGCTGGGAGAGCGCCTGCTTTGCACGCAGGAGGTCAGCGGTTCGATCCCGCTAGGCTCCATTGGTGAGAGATCACCAAGTAATGCACATTGAAAATTGAATATCTATATCAAATAGTAACAAGAAAATAAACCGAAAACGCTGTAGTATTAATAAGAGTTTATGACTGAAAGGTCAGAAAATAAGGTTAAGTTAATAAGGGCGCACGGTGGATGCCTTGGCACTAGGAGCCGAAGAAGGACGTGACAAACGACGATATGCCTTGGGTAGCTGTAAGTAAGCGATGATCCAGGGATTTCCGAATGGGGGAACCCAACAGGTACTACCTGTTACCCGCATCTGTTAAGGATGTGAGGAGGAAGACGCAGTGAACTGAAACATCTAAGTAGCTGCAGGAAGAGAAAGCAAAAGCGATTGCCTTAGTAGCGGCGAGCGAAACGGCAGGAGGGCAAACCGAAGAGTTTACTCTTCGGGGTTGTAGGACTGCAATGTGGACTCAAAGATTATAGAAGAATGATTTGGGAAGATCAGCCAAAGAGAGTGATAGCCTCGTATTTAAAATAGTCTTTGTACCTAGCAGTATCCTGAGTACGGCGGGACACGTGAAATCCCGTCGGAATCTGGGAGGACCATCTCCCAACCCTAAATACTCCCTAGTGACCGATAGTGAACCAGTACCGTGAGGGAAAGGTGAAAAGCACCCCGGGAGGGGAGTGAAATAGAACCTGAAACCGTGTGCCTACAACAAGTTCGAGCCCGTTAATGGGTGAGAGCGTGCCTTTTGTAGAATGAACCGGCGAGTTACGTTATGATGCGAGGTTAAGTTGAAGAGACGGAGCCGTAGGGAAACCGAGTCTGAATAGGGCGCCTTAGTATCATGACGTAGACCCGAAACCATGTGACCTACCCATGAGCAGGTTGAAGGTGCGGTAAGACGCACTGGAGGACCGAACCAGGGCACGTTGAAAAGTGCTTGGATGACTTGTGGGTAGCGGAGAAATTCCAAACGAACTTGGAGATAGCTGGTTCTCTCCGAAATAGCTTTAGGGCTAGCGTCGACATAAAGATTCTTGGAGGTAGAGCACTGTTTGGGTGAGGGGTCCATCCCGGATTACCAATCTCAGATAAACTCCGAATGCCAATGAATTATGGTCGGCAGTCAGACTGCGAGTGCTAAGATCCGTAGTCGAAAGGGAAACAGCCCAGACCACCAGCTAAGGTCCCAAAATAATTGTTAAGTGGAAAAGGATGTGGGGTTGCACAGACAACTAGGATGTTAGCTTAGAAGCAGCTATTCATTCAAAGAGTGCGTAATAGCTCACTAGTCGAGTGACCCTGCGCCGAAAATGTACCGGGGCTAAAACAATTTACCGAAGCTGTGGATACCTTTATAGGTATGGTAGGAGAGCGTTCTATGTGTGATGAAGGTGTACCGTGAGGAGCGCTGGAACGCATAGAAGTGAGAATGCCGGTATGAGTAGCGAAAGACAGGTGAGAATCCTGTCCACCGTAAGACTAAGGTTTCCAGGGGAAGGCTCGTCCGCCCTGGGTTAGTCGGGACCTAAGGAGAGACCGAAAGGTGTATCCGATGGACAACAGGTTGATATTCCTGTACTAGAGTATGTAGTGATGGAGGGACGCAGTAGGCTAACTAAAGCAGACGATTGGAAGTGTCTGTCTAAGCAGTGAGGTGTGATATGAGTCAAATGCTTATATCTATAACATTGAGCTGTGATGGGGAGCGAAGTTTAGTAGCGAAGTTAGTGACGTCACACTGCCAAGAAAAGCTTCTAGCGTTTAAACATACTCTACCCGTACCGCAAACCGACACAGGTAGTCGAGGCGAGTAGCCTCAGGTGAGCGAGAGAACTCTCGTTAAGGAACTCGGCAAAATGACCCCGTAACTTCGGGAGAAGGGGTGCTGACTTTAAGTCAGCCGCAGTGAATAGGCCCAAGCAACTGTTTATCAAAAACACAGCTCTCTGCTAAATCGTAAGATGATGTATAGGGGGTGACGCCTGCCCGGTGCTGGAAGGTTAAGAGGAGTGCTTAGCGTAAGCGAAGGTATGAATTGAAGCCCCAGTAAACGGCGGCCGTAACTATAACGGTCCTAAGGTAGCGAAATTCCTTGTCGGGTAAGTTCCGACCCGCACGAAAGGCGTAATGATTTGGGCACTGTCTCAACGAGAGACTCGGTGAAATTTTAGTACCTGTGAAGATGCAGGTTACCCGCGACAGGACGGAAAGACCCCATGGAGCTTTACTGCAGTTTGATATTGAGTGTCTGTACCACATGTACAGGATAGGTAGGAGTCTATGAGATCGGGACGCCAGTTTCGAAGGAGACGTTGTTGGGATACTACCCTTGTGTTATGGCCACTCTAACCCAGATAGGTGATCCCTATCGGAGACAGTGTCTGACGGGCAGTTTGACTGGGGCGGTCGCCTCCTAAAAGGTAACGGAGGCGCCCAAAGGTTCCCTCAGAATGGTTGGAAATCATTCGCAGAGTGTAAAGGTATAAGGGAGCTTGACTGCGAGAGCTACAACTCGAGCAGGGACGAAAGTCGGGCTTAGTGATCCGGTGGTTCCGTATGGAAGGGCCATCGCTCAACGGATAAAAGCTACCCTGGGGATAACAGGCTTATCTCCCCCAAGAGTTCACATCGACGGGGAGGTTTGGCACCTCGATGTCGGCTCGTCGCATCCTGGGGCTGTAGTCGGTCCCAAGGGTTGGGCTGTTCGCCCATTAAAGCGGCACGCGAGCTGGGTTCAGAACGTCGTGAGACAGTTCGGTCCCTATCCGTCGCGGGCGTAGGAAATTTGAGAGGATCTGCTCCTAGTACGAGAGGACCAGAGTGGACTTACCGCTGGTGTACCAGTTGTCTTGCCAAAGGCATCGCTGGGTAGCTATGTAGGGAAGGGATAAACGCTGAAAGCATCTAAGTGTGAAACCCACCTCAAGATGAGATTTCCCATGATTTTATATCAGTAAGAGCCCTGAGAGATGATCAGGTAGATAGGTTAGAAGTGGAAGTGTGGCGACACATGTAGCGGACTAATACTAATAGCTCGAGGACTTATCCAAAGTAACTGAGAATATGAAAGCGTAAGGTTTTCTTGATTTGAATAGATATTCAATTTTGAGTAGGTATTACTCAGAGTTAAGTGACGATAGCCTAGGAGATACACCTGTACCCATGCCGAACACAGAAGTTAAGCCCTAGAACGCCGGAAGTAGTTGGGGGTTGCCCCCTGTGAGATATGGAAGTCGCTTAGCTCTAGGGAGTTTAGCTCAGCTGGGAGAGCATCTGCCTTACAAGCAGAGGGTCAGCGGTTCGATCCCGTTAACTCCCAAAGGTCCCGTAGTGTAGCGGTTATCACGTCGCCCTGTCACGGCGAAGATCGCGGGTTCGATTCCCGTCGGGACCGTTAGAATAACGCAAGTTATTTTAGACTCGTTAGCTCAGTTGGTAGAGCAATTGACTTTTAATCAATGGGTCACTGGTTCGAGCCCAGTACGGGTCATATATGCGGGTTTGGCGGAATTGGCAGACGCACCAGATTTAGGATCTGGCGCTTAACGGCGTGGGGGTTCAAGTCCCTTAACCCGCATTGAGATATAATAAATGAGCCGGCTTAGCTCAGTTGGTAGAGCATCTGATTTGTAATCAGAGGGTCGCGTGTTCAAGTCATGTAGCCGGCATTTTTAGATAGAAGAAAACAGTGCGAACGTAGTTCAGTGGTAGAACACCACCTTGCCAAGGTGGGGGTCGCGGGTTCGAATCCCGTCGTTCGCTTAGAGAGGCCGGGGTGGCGGAACTGGCAGACGCACAGGACTTAAAATCCTGCGATTGGTAACGATCGTACCGGTTCGATTCCGGTCCTCGGCATAATATAGAGCACCCTTAGCTCAACTGGATAGAGTACCTGACTACGAATCAGGCGGTTAGAGGTTCGACTCCTCTAGGGTGCATTTTTCTTTTTAACTCGGGAAGTAGCTCAGCTTGGTAGAGTACTTGGTTTGGGACCAAGGTGTCGCAGGTTCGAATCCTGTCTTCCCGATTGATTATCTGGGTACCTATGGTACCTTTTTATACTTAACAACTGTAGTGGGTTGAAGAAAAGCTAAGCTCGAGAAAGGACAAAATTTGTCCTTTCTTTTTTGATGTTCAGAGCAATAAAAATCCGTTTTTTGAAGTTTTCAAAGTTCCGAAAACTAAAGGCATTGCGTTTGATAAGTTTAATGAGATTATTAGTCGCTTCTAATTTGGCGTTTGAATAGGGGAGTTGAAGGGCGTTGACGATTTTCTCTTTGTCCTTTAGAAAGGTTTTAAAGACAGTATGAAAAAGAGGATGAATCTGCTTCAAATTGTCCTCAATGAGTCCAAAGAATTTCTCAGACTCCTTATTCTGAAAGTGAAACAGCAAGAGCTGATAGAGATTGTAGTGGTGTTTCAAGTCTTCTGAATAGCTCAAAAGCTTGTCTAGAATCTCTTTATTGGTTAAGTGCATACGAAAAATAGGACGATAAAAACGTTTATCACTCAGTTTACGACTATCCTGTTGAATGAGCTTCCAGTAACGTTTGATGGCTTTGTATTCATGGGATTTTCGCTCAAATTGATTCATGATTTGAACACGGACACGACTCATAGCACGGCTGAGATGTTGGACAATGTGAAAGCGGTCGAGAACGATTTTAGCGTTAGGAAAAAGTTTACTGGCAATATCGTAGTAAGGGCTAAACATATCCATCGTAATGATTTTCACCTGACAACGAACAGCTCGCTCGTAGCGCAGAAAGTGATTTCTTATGATAGCCTGTGTTCTGCCTTCAAGAACAGTGATGATGTTGAGATTATCAAAATCTTGTGCAATGAAACTCATCTTTCCCTTGGTAAAGGCATACTCGTCCCAAGACATAATCTCTGGAAGACGAGAAAAATCATACTTAAAGTGAAAGTCATATTTCTTCATTAGACTTCCACAATCAGGACAAGAAGGGGCTTCATAATCCAATTTAGCGATGATTTCTTTGTGGGTATCCCTATTGATGATATCTATAATTTGGATATTGGGGTCTTTAATGTCGAGTAGTTTTGTGATAAAATGTAATTGTTCCATATGAATCTTTCTAATGATGGTTTAGTCGCTTTTCATTATAGATGATATGGGACTTTTTTTCTACAACAAAATAGGCCCCATAAGATCCATAGGGGATTTACCCACTACAAATATTATAGAGCCTTTTTAGTTAGAATTATGCTATACTATTTGAAAAGAAGCTTGTTTAATGTTCAGGTTTCCTATTAAAAGAAGAATTGGAGTTTGCTTATGAAAGCGATTATAACTGTTGTTGGTAAAGATAAATCTGGAATTGTTGCAGGTGTTTCTAGTAAAATTGCAGAATTGGGTTTGAACATTGATGATATCTCTCAAACTGTCTTGGATGAATATTTCACGATGATGGCTGTCGTATCTAGTGATGAAAAACAAGATTTCACTTATCTTCGTAATGAATTTGAAGCTTTTGGGCAAACTTTGAATGTGAAAATCAATATTCAGAGTGCAGCGATTTTCGACGCTATGTATAATATCTAGGAGGTGCACATGGATATTAGACAAGTTACTGAAACCATTGCCATGATTGAGGAGCAAAACTTCGATATCAGAACCATTACCATGGGGATTTCTCTTTTGGACTGTATTGATCCAGATATCAATCGTGCTGCGGAGAAAATTTATCAAAAGATTACGAGCAAGGCAGCTAATTTAGTAGCTGTTGGCGATGAAATTGCGGCTGAGTTGGGGATTCCAATCGTTAATAAGCGTGTATCGGTGACTCCTATCTCTTTGATTGGGGCTGCGACAGATGCGACAGACTATGTGGTTCTGGCAAAAGCTCTTGATAAGGCTGCGAAAGAGATTGGTGTGGACTTTATCGGTGGCTTCTCTGCCTTGGTACAAAAGGGTTATCAAAAGGGAGATGAGATTCTCATCAATTCTATTCCTCGCGCCTTGGCTGAAACGGACAAGGTCTGCTCGTCAATCAATATCGGCTCAACCAAGTCTGGTATTAATATGACGGCTGTGGCAGATATGGGACGTGTTATCAAGGAAACGGCTAATCTATCAGATATGGGAGCGGTCAAGTTGGTTGTATTCGCTAATGCTGTTGAGGACAATCCATTTATGGCGGGTGCCTTCCATGGTGTTGGGGAGGCAGATGTTATCATCAATGTCGGAGTTTCTGGTCCTGGTGTGGTAAAACGTGCCTTGGAAAAAGTTCGTGGACAGAGCTTTGATGTAGTAGCCGAAACAGTTAAGAAGACTGCCTTCAAGATCACTCGTATCGGTCAATTGGTTGGTCAAATGGCCAGTGAGAGACTCGGTGTGGAGTTTGGTATTGTGGACTTGAGTTTGGCGCCAACTCCTGCTGTTGGAGATTCTGTTGCACGTGTCCTTGAAGAAATGGGGCTAGAAACAGTTGGTACGCATGGGACGACGGCTGCCTTGGCTCTCTTGAATGACCAAGTTAAGAAGGGCGGAGTCATGGCCTGCAACCAAGTTGGTGGTTTGTCTGGTGCCTTTATCCCTGTTTCAGAAGATGAAGGAATGATTGCTGCAGTGCAAAATGGCTCTCTTAATCTGGAAAAACTAGAAGCTATGACGGCTATCTGTTCTGTTGGTTTGGATATGATTGCCATTCCGGAGGATACACCTGCTGAAACCATTGCGGCTATGATTGCAGACGAAGCTGCAATTGGTGTCATTAACATGAAAACTACGGCTGTTCGTATTATTCCAAAAGGAAAAGAAGGCGATATGATTGAGTTTGGTGGCCTATTAGGTACTGCACCTGTTATGAAGGTCAATGGGGCTTCGTCTGTCGATTTCATCTCTCGCGGTGGACAAATTCCAGCACCAATTCATAGTTTTAAAAATTAAGAAAATAGGAGAAATTTTAAGTTCTATTTAAGGTTGGCTGTGTATACTATAATCATTAAATAAAGACCTCCTAATATTATTTGAAACAGATAACACTGATTTAGTTTGAATTTGATTTTCATCTAATATCTTTATTTAATAGAACTCCTAAACTTTTTCATAATAATCTCCTGCAAAAGTCGCCTGTCTGGGTGGCTTTTGTTTTATCATCCATGATATAATAGAAGCAAACGGAGGACGGAAAATGGTAAAAGTACGATTGTATTTGGTACGTCATGGCAAGACTATGTTTAACACGATTGGTCGCGCGCAAGGTTGGAGCGATACTCCCTTAACAGCTGAAGGTGAACGAGGGATTCAAGAATTAGGAATCGGTTTGCGCGAATCTGGTCTACAGTTTGAGCGTGCTTATTCGAGTGATTCTGGCCGCACCATTCAGACAATGGGAATTATCCTTGATGAACTTGGCTTGCAGGGAAAAATCCCTTATCGCATGGACAAGCGTATCAGAGAATGGTGTTTCGGTAGTTTTGACGGAGCTTATGATGGTGATCTTTTCATGGGCATTATTCCTCGTATCTTTAATGTGGACCACGTTCACCAATTGTCTTATGCTGAACTGGCTGAGGGTTTGGTAGAGGTCGATACAGCTGGTTGGGCTGAAGGCTGGGAAAAACTCAGTGGCCGAATTAAGGAAGGCTTTGAAGCGATTGCCAAAGAAATGGAAGAGCAGGGTGGGGGCAATGCCCTCGTTGTCAGCCACGGAATGACTATTGGAACCATTGTTTATCTAATTAATGGTATGCATCCGCATGGTCTAGATAATGGTAGCGTGACGATACTTGAATATGAGGACGGCCAGTTTAGCGTAGAAGTTGTCGGCGACCGTAGTTACCGAGAACTAGGACGTGAGAAGATGGAGGAGACAAATAGTTAATAGAAGTTAGCTCCAAATGGGGGCTAATTTTTTATACTGCTAAATAAGCTGGATTTGCGATTCAGTCTTTCTTGGCATACAAGCCCAAAAGAACATTTCTCGTCTTTCAAATTCCCTCAAAAATGGTATAATAGTAACATCACAAAATTGGAGAGAGACCATGAGTTTTTACAATCATAAAGAAATTGAGCCTAAGTGGCAGGGCTACTGGGCAGAACATCATACATTTAAAACAGGAACAGATGCCTCAAAACCGAAGTTTTATGCGCTTGACATGTTCCCATATCCGTCTGGAGCGGGTCTGCACGTAGGACATCCAGAAGGTTATACTGCAACGGATATCCTCAGCCGTTACAAACGTGCGCAAGGCTACAATGTCCTTCACCCAATGGGTTGGGATGCTTTTGGTTTGCCTGCAGAGCAATACGCTATGGATACAGGTAATGACCCAGCAGAATTTACGGCGGAGAACATTGCCAACTTCAAACGCCAAATCAATGCGCTTGGATTTTCTTATGACTGGGACCGTGAAGTCAATACAACAGATCCAAACTACTACAAGTGGACTCAATGGATTTTCACCAAGCTTTACGAAAAAGGCTTGGCATATGAAGCTGAAGTGCCAGTAAACTGGGTGGAAGAATTGGGAACTGCCATCGCCAACGAAGAGGTCCTTCCTGATGGAACTTCTGAGCGTGGAGGCTATCCAGTTGTCCGCAAACCAATGCGTCAATGGATGCTCAAAATCACGGCCTACGCAGAGCGCTTGCTTAATGACTTAGATGAACTAGATTGGCCAGAGTCTATCAAGGACATGCAACGCAACTGGATTGGGAAATCAACTGGTGCCAATGTAACTTTTAAAGTTAAGGGAACAGACAAGGAATTCACAGTCTTTACCACTCGTCCTGATACTCTTTTCGGTGCGACTTTCACCGTTTTGGCTCCTGAGCATGAATTAGTAGACGCTATCACAAGTTCAGAGCAAGCAGAAGCAGTATCAGACTACAAACACCAAGCCAGTCTGAAATCAGACTTGGCTCGTACTGACCTTGCAAAAGAAAAAACTGGTGTTTGGACTGGTGCTTATGCTATTAACCCTGTCAATGGTAAGGAAATTCCAATCTGGATTGCAGACTATGTTCTTGCTAGCTATGGGACAGGTGCGGTAATGGCTGTTCCTGCTCATGACCAACGTGACTGGGAATTTGCCAAACAATTTGACCTTCCAATCGTAGAAGTTCTTGAAGGTGGAAACGTTGAAGAAGCTGCCTACACAGAAGATGGTCTTCATGTTAATTCAGACTTCCTAGATGGACTCAACAAAGAAGACGCTATTGCCAAGATCGTGGCTTGGTTGGAAGAAAAAGGCTGTGGACAAGAGAAGGTTACCTACCGTCTCCGCGACTGGCTCTTTAGCCGTCAACGTTACTGGGGTGAGCCAATTCCTATCATTCATTGGGAAGACGGAACTTCAACAGCTGTCCCTGAAAGTGAATTGCCACTTGTCTTGCCTGTAACCAAGGATATACGTCCTTCAGGTACTGGTGAAAGTCCACTAGCTAACTTGACAGACTGGCTTGAAGTGACTCGTGAAGATGGTGTTAAAGGTCGTCGTGAAACTAATACCATGCCACAATGGGCTGGTTCAAGCTGGTACTACCTCCGCTATATTGACCCACACAATACTGAGAAACTGGCTGATAAGGACCTTCTCAAACAATGGTTGCCAGTAGATATCTATGTGGGTGGTGCAGAGCATGCTGTACTTCACTTGCTTTACGCTCGTTTCTGGCACAAATTCCTCTATGACCTCGGTGTTGTTCCAACAAAAGAGCCATTCCAAAAACTCTTTAACCAAGGAATGATTTTGGGAACAAGCTACCGTGACCACCGTGGGGCTCTTGTGGCGACTGACAAGGTTGAAAAACGTGACGGTTCTTTCTTCCATGTGGAAACAGGAGAAGAGTTGGAGCAAGCACCAGCTAAGATGTCTAAATCGCTCAAGAACGTGGTTAACCCTGACGATGTGGTGGAACAATACGGTGCCGATACCCTTCGTGTTTATGAAATGTTTATGGGACCACTTGATGCTTCGATTGCTTGGTCAGAAGAAGGTCTGGAAGGAAGCCGTAAGTTCCTTGACCGTGTTTACCGCTTGATTACAAGTAAAGAAATAGCTGCGGAAAACAATGGCGCTCTTGACAAAGTTTACAACGAAACTGTTAAAGCTGTCACAGAACAAATCGAATCCCTCAAATTCAACACAGCCATTGCCCAACTTATGGTCTTTGTCAATGCAGCTAACAAGGAAGACAAGCTTTATGCAGACTACGCCAAAGGCTTTATCCAATTGATTGCACCATTTGCGCCTCACTTGGCAGAAGAGCTCTGGCAAACAGTTGCAGCAACAGGTGAGTCAATCTCTTATGTGGCTTGGCCAACTTGGGACGAAAGCAAATTGGTTGAAGACGAAATCGAAATTGTCGTCCAAATCAAAGGTAAAGTCCGTGCCAAACTCATGGTCGCTAAAGACCTATCACGAGAAGAATTGCAAGAGATTGCTCTAGCTGATGAAAAAGTCAAAGCAGAAATTGACGGTAAGGACATCGTAAAAGTAATTGCGGTACCGAATAAATTGGTTAATATTGTTGTGAAATAAGATAAGAATCCTTCAGAGTAGAATCTGGAGGATTTTTTATTTGACAGGAAGTTTCTGTTTTGTTAATATGATTAACAAAGAAAAGAGAGATTATGGATAAAAAAGAATTTATTGCATTTAATAATCGTTTCAATAGATTTATTTTAGCGTTTGACCAGTTAAAAAAAAATCAACATAAAAGTGGTGTTGACAAATCCATTACTTTGAATGAGGTACATTTGATTGTTGTGATTGGGGAAAATCAGCCCTTAAATCTAGTAAAATTATCTGAATTATTAGAAGTTTCAAGAAGTGCAATAACTCAAAGTGTTAGGAGATTGATTCAAAAAAATTTAGTTGTTTTTGATTTTGATCCGAATAATGGGAAAAATAAATATTTGAGATTATCTGAAAAAGGCATCGAAGTTTTTAAAATCCATAAGGAGCAACAAGCACATATTGAAAAATCAATCTTTTCAGTTTTAAACAACTATAGCGAGGTGGAACTTCAAACAGTTGTGAAATTGATGGATGATATTGAAAAGGTGTGGGGAGAATTACCGTGGTAAAAGTCGCGGTAAATTTTAAATACAATTGTTAAGTAAATTAACAAAAAGGAGAAGATATGACTGTAAACATAGAACTGATTTCACAAACAGATCTAGCGGATGAATCTTTTTATATTGCTATTAATGGTTTAGAACCAAGGGCAATGTATTGTGTAGAAATGTACCTGTCTGATTATTACTGTATAAATGCTCCCGTGCTTTTAGATCATGATGTTATATGGAAATCAACCGCAATTTTTTTATCTGATCAGGACGGTATGATTGATACCTCTCAGACAGCATCTATTTCGGGATCTTATAAAGGAGTTTCAGAAATGGGATTATTCTTTAATGCGAAACCGTTGAAGAATAGGAAAAGGAGATTACCGAGTTCTCTTGATAGAATTCCATTACGAGATTGTTTTGGTGTTGAAATTAAAATCAAGCTGGGGAAAGATGTGGTCGCGGAGCAAAGTTTCGTAAGGCGTTATATGAATCTAGGAGTAAGATATCAAGATATCTATGACAAGCATTTTCAAGGTCGATTATTCTATGATGAAAAGTTAAGAAGGGCGCCAGCCGTGATTATTGTTAGCGGTAGTGAGGGGAGAATTGAAAAAGCTCAAAATATTGCCCAACTTTTATCTTCAAGAGGCTATATTTGTCTTGCGATAGCTTATTTTGGTTTAGAGGGATTACCCCAAAATTTAGAACGAATTCCGATAGAATGTCTGGAAGAGGCGAAAGATTTTCTATATCATCATCCTCAAGTTGATAATACAAAAATAGGAATATATGGTCGCTCTAAAGGAGCAGAGCTTGTTCTGGCTGGACAAAGTATTTTGGATGATGTGCAATGTTTAGTACTCAATTCTCCCTCAAATGTAATATTTGAGGGAATAAAGGGAAAACTCAATTCTAATTCATCTTCTTGGACATATTTGCAAAAAGAACTTCCGTATCAAAAATTTCAGTTAGGAAATTACTTGTTAAACAAGTTTTTTGGAAAACATATTCCTGAAGATAGTAGGGCCCAGATTGATGTGAGTAAAATTTCCTCTCCTTTATTATTACTAGGAAGCGATGTTGATGAAATATGGAATGCATCATCCGCGATAGATGATATCATTTCACATTATAAAGGGGAATCCATTTTGTTTAAAAAATACCATGAAACAGGGCATATGTTGACGGTTGCTTATCAACCGAATCATCGTTATCGAAAAGATTGGCGCTTATTAATGAAAGAAAGTGTAGACTCTTGGTTTGCTACGATAAGTTTTTTTGATACACATCTGAAGAATTTGTAGATAGTCCTGAACCGTACTATAATAGTCCCAACTAAGATAAAAACACAGTTCTGGTTGGTAGTCCAGTCTACAAAAGCAAACACTAAAACAAGATAAATTTGAACTCAAACAGTAAAAACGTAGAGAGAAGTACAAGAGTTACTAGTGACTTTCTCTTTCATAAAATAGAACAGCTCTTCTCGGATAAAAAGAGCTGTTTTTTGCTTGTATTGAAAATTCTTTTCATAGATTATTTCCTAATGGATTTACTTGTCGTTAAAAATTTGGCTAATGGAAGTTTCAAATTCAAGACAATACTTACTTGCTTCAAATTCAATCATATCATATTCAGCAGTTTCATTTTGATAGAAGGGATTGTGTGTCATGATTTCTAGTTAATTTTTTATTGTTTGATTTGGCGAGAATAATACTACCGATTCTTGAATTTTTCGGCCAGATGCGGTAAAACATCTCTTTTATAGCGCATATTTAAAAATATAATGTGTTCTTGTAAGTGTTTTTAAGCTTCATTTAGCAATTCGGTAGGAGAAAAATGGCTGTAGCCTTCTCTACTTTAACTTAACCCTAATCATCTCACCACTTAACCTTTCATTTTAACCACTTATCTCAAAAGTCGATTTTTCTGTCATTATTTTTGTTAAACTAGTGAGATAAAAGGAGGGAAGAAATATGATTTTACAAGCTAAACATTTGAGCAAATGGTACGGCAATCATATGGCTGTTGACGATATTCAGTTAGAGTTTGAAAAAGGGAGTTTTAATGCTATTTTGGGTCCCAATGGTGCAGGAAAATCAACCACCATTTCCATGTTAATTGGTTTGAAAAAGCCGACAAAAGGTCAGATTCGATATGCGCCAAATACGAAAATCGGAGTTGTTTTTCAAGCTAGTGTACTAGATGAGATGTTGACGGTTAGGGAAAATCTTACGATTCGTGCTCAACAGTATGAGGAGATTGCAGCAAGTCGTGTGGATGATTTGATCCATCAACTGGGTTTGACTGCTTTCCAGAAGCAACTATATGGGACTTTGTCAGGTGGGCAAAAACGTAGGGTTGATATTGCGCGTGCTCTTCTTTCACAGCCAGATATTCTTTTCTTAGATGAACCAACGACAGGTCTAGATATTCAGACTCGCAAAGCCATTTGGGATTTACTGTCTCGACTACAAAAGGATGAAGGGATGACTATTATCTTAACGACTCATTATCTGGATGAAGCGGATGAAGCGGATCAGATTTATATCGTTGATCATGGGAAAGTGATTGCGCAAGGTTCTGCGACGGCTATTAAAAGTCAGTATGCATCTAATATTCTAAAAATTCGTTTTAAAGAAATGAAGGATTTAGAAAAGTTGCTACAGACTGGAATGACAGTAAAGGAAGAAAATGAGTTGGAATATCTTTTTTATCCAAGGACATCACTGGAAGCTATTGAATATTTGGCAAAAGTACGAGAAGAAATTGATTCTTTTGAGTTTCGTCCAGGTACCATGGATGATGCCTTTATTGCACTTACAGGAAGAGAGGTTCGCTAATGTTAGCTTTATTGAAACGGAATTTTATCTTATATTTTCGTAATCGTTCAGGAGTATTTTTCTCATTATTGGGGGCATTGATTTCCTTCCTCCTTTATATCATTTTTTTGCAGAAGAACTTGACGGACGCTTGGTATCAACTCCCTGATAATACGAACCTTTTAAATAATTGGCTGATGGGTGGGACCTTGGCTGTGACTGGGATTACAACTAGTTTTACGGCTCTTACACAAATGGTACAGGATCGTGAAAATCAAGTGGATCAAGATCTCTTCTTGACAGATTTAGGGATCTGGGGTTTACAGGTGTCCTATCTAATCAGTAGTATTGCCATCTCTTTTGTCATGCAGGTGTTTATGTTTGCTGTTATGGAGTTTTATTTTAAAGAGAGTCCAGTTATCAGTCATTTACCGGAAATTGCTTTGATTATGTTGTTAAGCAGTCTGCTTTCAAGTTTGATAAATATTCTCTTGATTTACCGTTTTCAATCTGTAGATAGCCTTGGCAAACTGGCAACTATAGTGGGAACTGCTTCTGGATTTTTAGTAGGAACTTATGTCCCTATTGGAGTTTTACCTGATTTTGCACAGATTATCATGAAGGGTACCCCTGCAACTTATATTGCTTCTCTCTATCGACAAATTTTAATGAAAGAGCGGTTAGAAACTGCATTTACAGGAAATAGCAGATTGTTAAAGGAATTTCAAGAAAAAATGGGAATCCAAATCAACTGGCAAGAACTATTGACAAAGGAAGAGACATACTTTATAGTGGTTATTATCAGTCTTGTCGCTATTTTTCTTTGGATTTTATTTGTTAAAGTGTTTAGCAAGAGAAAATAAAAGTATATTGGAGAGAAAATGAAGATTCGTTTTGAAATGAAGGCAGAGTTTTCAGAAAAGGACCCACATATTGTAATTCAGGCAGCTCAGTTAACCGACCAAGCGAGGGAAGTCATGGAGTATTTAGAACAATTTTCAACAACCAATCAGGTGGCCATTCCTATTCGGGCGGATGATTATCTGGTTATGGTGAAGATTGAGGATATTATTCTAGCTGATATTGATAAGAATTTATTAACCATTTATACGGTAGACGGGATTTATAAAACTAAGGAAACATTGATAAACTTTCAGAATCGGATTAATCGGCGTAACTTTATACAGATATCACGTCATTCAATTATAAACATTGACCACTTAGAATCGTTATCAGATAGTTTTTCAGGGAACATGATGGCTAAAATGACTCGGGGCATCAAATCTAGTGTGAGCCGGAAATACGTTAAGTCCCTAATGAATTATCTAGGTTTATAGGAGAAAATCATGAAACGATTAATTGATTATTTTGTATCGGGAATGCGCACGGCTTCCTTCTTTTATTTGAGTATGATGTTATTAGCTCAGTTTTATCCAAGCATTACCTATCCTACACCAATGGTAAAAAATATTCTAGCTCTGTTTTTAATGGGTGGAATTATGGGGGTATTGACTTTAATACTTGAAAAGCTAGAGTTTCTTGCTTTTAGTATACGTGTAGGAGTTCATTTATTAGTTACAGCTACTGTCTTAGTATTGACCTCTCTATTTTTTGGCTGGGGTTCAGTTTTATGGAGCCCTCTGCTTTGGTTCTTTTTCTTGTTAATTTATGGATTGATATGGTTGTATCAAATCTGGCGGACTCATAAACTCACACAACAAATTAATCAAGCCTTGGAGAATAAAAGAAAGAAAACGGATAAATAGTGTAGTGTTTAGTATGAAGTTAGAGGAGAGTGCTAGTTTCCATTTAGAGTAATTTATGATATAGTATTTTCAGTGTAAAAACAAGGAGAATACTATGCCAGTAAATGAATATGGTCAGATGATTGGTGAGTCAATGGAAGGTTATACACCGGGCGAATTGCCTGCTATTGATTTCTTAGAAGGGCGTTATGCTAGGGTAGAGGCTCTTTCGGTGGAAAAGCATGCGGATGATTTATTAGCTGTATATGGTCCAGATACTCCTCGGGAGATGTGGACCTACCTCTTTCAGGAACCAGTGGCGGATATGGAGGAGCTGGTTGCCGTTTTAAATCAGATGTTGGCTCGTAAGGATCGCTTTTACTATGCGATTGTAGACAAGGAAACTGGTAAGGCCTTGGGAACTTTTTCACTCATGCGTATTGACCAGAATAATCGAGTAATAGAGGTGGGAGCAGTCACTTTTTCTCCAGAGCTCAGGGGGACACGAATAGGGACAGAGGCTCAGTATCTTTTGGCGCGCTATGTTTTCGAGGAGCTTAACTATCGTCGCTACGAGTGGAAATGCGATGCCTTAAATCTGCCATCCAGACGAGCTGCGGAGCGTTTGGGATTTGTCTATGAAGGAACTTTCCGTCAAGCAGTCGTTTATAAGGGGCGTACGAGGGATACGGATTGGTTGTCTATGATTGATAAGGACTGGCCCCAAGTCAAAGCTCGATTAGAAGCATGGTTGGCTCCTGAAAATTTTGATAAAAATGGACGACAGTACAAGAGCTTGAGAGAGTTTTAAGAGGTGTTGACATGATCACTATTAAAAAGCAAGAATTTGTCAAGCTAGAGGATGTTTTGCATCTCTATCAGGCTGTCGGTTGGACAAATTATACCGATCAATCAGAGATGCTGGAGCAGGCCTTATCTCATTCATTAGCGATTTATGTGGCGCTTGATGGTGATACTGTGGTGGGCTTGGTCCGTTTAGTCGGAGATGGTTTCTCATCAGTATTGGTTCAGGATTTAATCGTTTTACCTATCTATCAGCGTCAAGGGATTGGTAGTGCCCTAATGAAAGAGGCTTTAGAGGATTACAAAGATGTCTATCAAGTCCAGCTGGTGACAGAACAGACAGAAAGAACCTTTGGATTCTATCGTTCTATGGGCTTTGAAATCTTATCCACCTATAATTGTATAGGGATGACTTGGGTGAATAGAGAAAAATAACAAAACTTGTTTTTCTTAAGCAAAGTTTAAGAATGGTCTAGTATTATATAACCATTAAATAAAGACCTCCTAACTTTATTTAATGAAATCCTAAACTTTTTTCATCATAATCTCCTAATGAAGTCACCCAATCAGGTGGCTTTTTTGTGGGGTGAGGTGATGGTAATAGAAATTTTTTGAAAAGTGGTAGAATTTGAGAAAAGTTAAGCTAGTTTTAAGCTTCATCTTGTATCATATAGTTATTAAATAAAGACCTCCTAACTTTATTTAATAAAATCCTAAACTTTTCTTTTTCATAATAATCTCCCTTAACTCCACCCAATCAGGTGGAGTTTTTTGGCTCTATTTCAGGCTTTTGGAGACTATTCTAAAAATCATTTTTCGATATTTTTCGGTATTTTTCGGATTTTGGTCGGGGAATTGGCGGGGACTTTTTGAGATTTTGGCGGGGATTTTTTAGCGAATATGACTAAGAAATAGGTTTGTTGTTACTTCAGCTACTTCAAACTCAATTTGATTGTAAGTGACTGTTAATTGAAGGACTGGAACTGCTGTAATAATGATTTTGCTTGTCCAGTAGTGGCGTATTAAATGAGGAGTGACATGTAAGATTGTCTCTTCGTTTACTAAATCAAAATTTCTATGAAATTGATAGAATCCCTAACTTTCTCTTAAACTTGAAAGTCTTGTTGTAAAGCGGTTAAAGCTTGAGAAGCTGAGAATGTAAAGTTTTGACAAATTTTGTCAACTGTGGGATAATAAAAGGGAATTAAGTATTGTGTCTATATCATAGGCTAGAAAAGACCCCAAGCTCACGTCCAAATAAGCTTGGGGTCTTTTTGACACTATTTGTTCTTGTTTATCCATTTATCGACTAAGCGAAGAACGACACCGACCACAATTGGTCCGATGATAGTTTTAAGTATTGTATCCATCATGGGCTAATTCACCTCCTCTCGCAGGCGGTGTAGAAGTGCCGAACAATATTATACCATAAAAGAGAAATTGGGCAAAAACTCAATTTCAGGAGAAAATGAAGTAAATCTTTCCACAATAAAACGCATAGTATCAAGGTTTTCAACACTGATATTATGCGTTTTTTGATTTTAAAGACTTTTTTCTCAGACTTATGATTGGTTTTGTCAGTTTTCTTATTTTCGTGGAGGATTATGGAATTTATCTGTTCTTTACTGAATCCAACCTTTATGTAGAAGATTTATCCCAGAATGGATTATTTGGTTTTGTGACTTTCTTTATCATCTTTAATTTAGTTTTACTGGCTTTAGCATGCTGGGCAGGATACAAGTGGAAGAGGGGATATTAACAAAAGTGGAGAAAACTACATTAGTTCCTCTCCACTTTTATGTTTCTAGCTAATTGGTAATTATAACTTATTACGATCGAAGTCACCTATCCTTATCTTTCAAAAAATGGTCAATCTTAGCCATCAAGAGCTTGTGCTCGTATATTTTACAGATATCACGAGCCTGTAAATAATAGTCAAGAATTTCATCGTGCTTTAAAAAATCTTTTCCGGCGTTCGCAACGATAGTTAAAAGAGGCGCCAGCTGATAGCTGGTCTCTTTTTGTTTACAAAAGTCAATGGTTTCTAAGGCTTCTTGGACAGCTTCTAACTCCTTCCCTTTAGAGTGTAAATAATAGGCGAAATTATGTTTAACTCGAATATAACCAAATAAAAACTCTTGGTGGTTTAAATCTTTTTCCTGATACAAACTGATAAGAAGTGAGTTATTTTCTTCATATTCTGCATCACGCCCTACAGAAAAATAAAAATTAGATAAAGTATTGAGAAGTTTAAGATACACAGATGAGCTGATCGAAAGCTTTGGCAAAGCGTTTTCTAGACTGGCGATAGCTTCATCTTTGGAACTATGTAAGTAGAAAAGGATAATCGCTTGAATCCATAGAAGATAAAATTCATCCTCAGTAGACAGATACTGAGACTTTTCTTTTTCTAAGTTTAAGAGGTATTCTAAATCCTCGTAATTTCGATCTTCAAGTAATTTTTCTGCTAATTTCTTAAACGGTGTTATATTGGAAGTCATTTCAATCTGTTCATCGAAAAAATATTCTAAAGGAACTTGAAGCCGATTTGCAAGTTTATAGAGTAAATCAGCAGCAGGCATATAGTTGCCACGCTCTATTTTGCTGATTTGGCTTTGCTCACAAATTCCTTCGGAAAGTGTTTTTTGTGAGAAGCCTTTTTCTTTTCTCTTTGCTTTTAGTTTGTCAGATAATATGCTCATCTTTAAACCTTCTTTAAATAAATTTATGATTAATTATATACTTTTAATCTCTATTTTTCAACTTCCTGACACAAAAATAGTCTCAAAAGAATAAATAGAAAATAAACTGAAAAAAAGAATATTTTTATTGACAAAGAAGATTTAAAGTAGTACACTTACAAGTGTAAAGATAAGAAAAAGGTGGTTAATATGAGTATTTTAGCAAAGTTTCGTAAAATCATTTTATATCATCTTTTTTCAGGATTATTTTGTAAGCGTTTGCTTTAAAAAGCTATAAATCAACTACAATATATTTTGGGTTCGAGAGTTATACAACAAGATTCAACAATTAGTGTAGTTAATCTTGGACTGGAGGATTTATTTATTAAATGTTTGTGAAGTAACATTTATATAATGAATCGTGTCATAGATTGAAGGACTTAAAGGGGGTACTGTAAGTTTGCTATACCTTATTACCTTCTCATATAAGTAGTTATACAGGAACTACTCTATTATGTCTTTTGATGTGGGTGTATAGATATTAGGAGGAGAATAAAATGAGAAATCCAGTAATACAGACATCTAATTTATCAAAATCCTATGATGGGAAAATTATCTTAGATAAGATAGACTTTACGCTAAAACAGGGAGAAATTTATGGCTTACTAGGAAGAAATGGAGCTGGAAAGACAACCTTTATCAAGGCTATTTTAGGCTTGACAGCTATGGATAGTGGTGAAGTGAATATTCTATCTGAAAAACTGTTAGGTGAATTTTCTAAGGATTTGCTATCTCAAATCGGTGTGGTATTGGACAGTGCTTCTTTTTATCCTAATTTAACGGGACCTGAAAATCTCTCTATTTTTGCAAGATTGAGAGGAATTTCGCTAAAACAGGTAGAGCAAGCTTTACAAGTAGTAGGATTAGATGGGGAAAATAAAAAACTATTCAAGCAGTATTCTCTGGGAATGAAGCAAAGGTTAGCAATTGCTAACGCTATTATGCACCAGCCGAAAATTCTGATATTAGATGAACCAACAAATGGTTTGGATCCTATTGGTATCCTTGAAATGCGCCGTTATCTAAAGGAACTCAGTACCAATCATGGCATTTCGATTTTAATATCCAGTCACATTATTTCAGAACTTGAAAAGCTTGTAGATAGAGTTGGGATACTGCATGATGCCCACCTTATGGCTGAAAAGACTATGCAGGAATTAATAGATGGTGCAGATAAAAGGAAAATCCACCTAATTGTTTCGGATGCTCCTCAAGCTAAGGAAGTGCTTTGCAGGATAAATCTGCAAGAACAGATTAGTATTCTTTCGGATATAGAACTTGAACTTCAGGGAGAATCACCTACTTTTGACATTGCAGTCGTATCTAACTCCTTAAAAGATAACGGAATAGTTCTAAAAGAATATTCTTATAAAAACAATGAAAGTTTAGAGGATTACTTTAAGCGGGTAACAGGAGGTGAGGGAATTGCTTGATTTAGTGAAGATTGAATTTCTCAAACAAAGGCATCAAAAACTGAATTTTGTCGTATATGGTGTTGTTTCCCTCTACCTAGCTCTCATCTGTTATTATGTAAATGATGCGAGAGGCTTGTTTGACTCATTTCCCTTTGTCTATAAATTTTCTTTGTCTTATTTAAACTTTTTGATTCTCCCTTTGTATTGTGTTTCCTATACAATACAGGCATTTGGTGTAGAATATCGCTATCGCATCATGAACAACTTGAAACTCGCTTCAGCAAATCTAATGAAGACATTCTGGGCTAAGATTTTGTATATAGAAATCAATGCTCTGTGTATCATGTTATTCACCTATATTTCGGTTTCCTTATTCGCACTACTATCTCGCTTTTCTTCGACAGTCAGTTTGTCTTTATTATTAAGATTTTTCTATCTTTGTATGAGTAGTGGTGTCTTAATTCCCATGGGAGTATTTCCTTTAGTTGCTCTGGTCATGATAAAAGTCAGAGGCAAGGAGATAGTTGGAAATTTGGTCGGTGTCATGTATGTTTTAGTGTCATTTTTTTTAGCAAGGACGAGTCCAAATATCAGTCCAGTAACAAGTGCTAACAGTTTAATCTGGGAAGGAAATAGAGAAGGAGTGGTGCTTCAACAGCCAGCTATCTTATCGATTATTGTACTAGGTTTATCTTTACTTGTTTTGTCTTTCTTGTCCATTAAATCTTGGTTAAGAAAGGTGGATGGATAAATGTTGATGCTAGAATTGACTAAACTAAGAAGGCGAAAGATACTGTATATGATTCCCTTTGTAGCCATCCTGCTCTTTTTGTTAGAGTTTATGATTGGTCATCAGATTTATCAAGGGCATTCGTACGGTAGTGTGAATGGTTGGTATGTAGAAAATGGTTTCTTCTTTTTGAACTACTATTTTCTCCTCCCTTTTTCGAGCATGATTTTAGTGGATTTGATAAGAATAGAACAAGTGTCTAAAACGATTTCAAATCTCAGACTGATTCCTGTCGATTTGAAACAATTACTCCAAGCGAAGTTTATGCTTACTTTATTGATAAATCTACTAGTCAGTGAATTCACCTTTTTGGCTATGGTTGTCCTAGAGCTAATGGATGGTGATTTTGCTTTCTCTAGTCTTACAATTTTATCGTGGGGATTTGGTTATGGAGTAATTGCTTTTGCTTATACACTGTCTGCTGGCATTATTGTCCTCTTCTTAGGAAAATATCGGAAGGAACTTATTCTTGCCCTACCACTTGCCTTTTTATTGTCATTTGCAGGTTTGTTTACTTTAACAACGGTTGTTGGGAGATATTATCTGGCAAATTTACTACTAATCATCATGGAGGAATTCACGGTTTTAACAGTTTCTGTATATGCCGTGTGGCTGATTACCTTGGTGGCATGTCTCCTTTATTTGTTGGCAGATAAACGCATGATGAACATTATTTTTGCTTATAAATGACAAGCTGAGTAGATGAGGATATAAACCTTTGACAAATTTTGTGAACTGTGGGATAATAAAAAGGAATTGAGTACTAGTTCTATATCATAGGCTAGAAAAGACCTCAAGCTAACTTCCACATTAAGCTTGAGGTCTTTTTTGACACTATTTGTCCTTGTTTAGCCATTTATCGACTAATCGAAGAACGACACCGACCACAATTGGTCCGATGATAGTTTTAAGTATTGTATCCATCATGGGCTATCTCACCTCTTCTCGCAGGCGGTGAAGCAGTGACTTAGAATAAAGTGCCAAACTCGGGAGTCACCCAATCGGGTGGCTTTTTTGTTTGTGGCTTGGTTTTTTGATATAATAGAGCCATGAGTAGAATTTTAGATAATGAGATAATGGGGGACGAGGAGCTAGTAGAACGCACGCTCCGTCCTCAGTATTTACGTGAATATATCGGGCAGGATAAGGTTAAGGACCAGCTTCAAATCTTTATCGAAGCCGCTAAAATGCGGGATGAAGCGCTGGATCATGTCCTCCTTTTCGGGCCTCCAGGTTTGGGGAAGACGACCATGGCCTTTGTTATTGCCAATGAACTGGGAGTTAATCTCAAGCAGACGTCGGGTCCTGTTATCGAAAAAGCTGGTGATCTGGTAGCGATTTTGAATGACTTAGAGCCTGGGGATGTCCTCTTTATTGATGAAATTCACCGCTTGCCTATGTCGGTGGAAGAGGTGCTTTATAGTGCGATGGAGGACTTTTACATCGATATTATGATTGGGGCTGGTGAGGGTAGTCGTAGTGTTCATTTGGAGTTACCACCTTTTACCTTGATTGGTGCGACGACTCGGGCTGGTATGCTGTCAAATCCTCTACGGGCACGTTTTGGGATTACGGGGCATATGGAATACTATGCCCATGCTGACTTGACAGAAATTGTTGAGCGGACGGCAGATATTTTTGAGATGGAAATTACTCATGAGGCAGCTTCTGAGCTGGCCTTGCGTAGTCGTGGAACCCCTCGTATTGCCAATCGTCTCCTCAAGCGCGTGCGCGATTTTGCCCAGATTATGGGGAATGGGGTCATTGATGATGTTATTACCGATAAGGCATTAACTATGCTGGATGTTGATCATGAAGGTTTGGACTATGTGGACCAAAAAATCCTTCGTACCATGATTGAGATGTATGGTGGTGGTCCTGTCGGATTAGGAACTCTTTCTGTGAATATCGCTGAAGAGCGTGAGACGGTTGAGGATATGTACGAACCTTACCTAATCCAGAAAGGCTTTATCATGCGAACACGGTCTGGACGGGTTGCAACGGCTAAGGCCTACGAGCATTTAGGGTATGAGTATAATGAAAAATAAACAAGAAATTCTAGAAGCTTTCAGAGAAAATCCGGATATGATGGCTATTCTGACGATCATACGAGATCTTGGTCTGAAAGACTCGTGGTTGGCAGCAGGTTCGGTACGAAATTTCATCTGGAATCTTTTGTCATACAAATCACCTTTTGACTGTGAAACAGATGTTGATGTCATTTTCTTTGACCCAGATGTGAGTTATGAAGAGACGCTGGCTATAGAGAACAAGTTGAGAGAGGACTTTCCTCAGTACCAGTGGGAATTGAAAAATCAGCTCTATATGCACCAGCACAGTCCTCATACTGCTCCCTATACCAGTTCCCGTGATGCTATGAGTAAGTATCCAGAACGGTGTACGGCAGTTGGACTGCGCTTGAATGAAGAATTCGATTTTGAACTCTATGCACCTTATGGTTTGGAGGATATTTTGAATTTTCAAGTTCGTCCAACTCCTCATTTTTTAGAGAATGAAGACCGAATGGAACTTTATCGAACACGTCTATCCAAGAAAAATTGGCAGGAGAAATGGAAAAATTTGATTTTTAAAAATACTTAAGGAAACTTTAAGCTAGGAAGTGTATACTAAGTTCATAAGTTAAGAAGACCTTAACTTAAACTCCTAAAACTTTTTCATAATAATCTCCCTATAAAAAATAGAGTCGCCCAATCAGGCGACTTATTTTTTTGAAAAATGGGCTTGGTGCCTGAGAATAATACTCAATGAAAATCAAAGAGCAAACTAGGAAGCTAGCCGCAGGCTGTACTTGAGTACGGCAAGGTGAAGCTGACGTGGTTTGAAGAGATTTTCGAAGAGTATAAATAGCTTAGTGATAGAAGAAAATAGGGAAATATGGTATAATGAAACGATAGATTTTTGAATAGGAATAAGATCATGTTTGGATTTTTTAAGAAAGATAAGGATGTGGAAGTAGAGGTTCCGACACAGGTTCCTGCTCATATCGGCATCATCATGGATGGCAATGGCCGTTGGGCTAAAAAACGTATGCAACCGCGAGTTTTTGGACACAAGGCGGGCATGGAAGCATTGCAAACTGTGACCAAGGCAGCCAACAAACTAGGCGTTAAGGTTATTACAGTTTATGCTTTTTCTACGGAAAATTGGACCCGTCCAGATCAGGAAGTCAAGTTTATCATGAACTTGCCAGTAGAGTTTTATGATAATTATGTCCCGGAATTGCATGCGAATAATGTTAAGATTCAAATGATTGGGGAAACAGACCGCCTGCCTAAGCAAACCTTTGAAGCTCTAACTAAAGCTGAAGAATTGACTAAGAACAACACAGGATTAATTCTTAATTTTGCCCTCAACTATGGTGGACGTGCTGAGATTACACAGGCTCTTAAGTTGATTTCTCAGGATGTGTTAGATGCCAAAATCAACCCAGGTGACATCACAGAGGAATTGATTGGCAACTATCTCTTCACCCAGCATTTGCCTAAGGACTTACGAGACCCAGACTTGATTATCCGTACTAGTGGAGAATTGCGTTTGAGCAATTTCCTTCCATGGCAGGGAGCCTACAGTGAGCTCTATTTTACGGATACCTTGTGGCCTGATTTTGACGAGGCGGCCTTGCAGGAAGCCATTCTTGCCTACAATCGTCGTCATCGCCGATTTGGAGGAGTTTAGGAGGAAATATGACACAGGATTTACAGAAAAGAACCTTGTTTGCAGGGATTGCCCTGGCTATTTTCCTACCAATTTTAATGATTGGGGGACTCTTGCTGCAGATAGCAATTGGAATCATAGCCATGCTAGCCATGCATGAACTTTTGAAGATGAGAGGTCTAGAGACCATGACTATAGAGGGTCTCTTAACCCTCTTTGCAACCTTTGCCTTGACCATTCCCTTGGAGAATTACCTGACTTTTTTGCCAGTTGATGGGAATGTGGTTGCCTATAGTGTTTTGATTTCAATTATGTTAGGAACGACTGTTTTTAGCAAGTCTTATACGATTGAGGATGCTGTTTTCCCGCTTGCTATGAGTTTCTACGTGGGCTTTGGTTTTAATGCTCTATTAGATGCTAGAATTGCAGGGTTAGATAAGGCACTATTAGCCTTATGTATCGTCTGGGCGACAGACAGTGGTGCCTATCTTATAGGAATGAACTATGGTAAACGAAAATTAGCTCCGACAGTTTCTCCAAATAAAACCTTTGAGGGTGCCTTGGGTGGTATTTTAGGTGCTATTTTAGTAACCATCATCTTTATGATGTTTGATAGGACAGTTGCTCTTCCGTATGGAATTTACAAGATGTCAGTCTTTGCTATTTTCTTTAGCATTGCTGGACAATTTGGTGATTTACTAGAAAGTTCGATCAAACGTCATTTTGGTGTCAAGGATTCTGGGAAATTTATCCCTGGACATGGTGGTGTTTTGGATCGTTTTGATAGTATGTTGCTTGTATTTCCAATCATGCACTTATTTGGACTCTTTTAATCAAAAGACGGAGGAAATACTATGCTCGGAATTTTAACCTTTATTCTGGTTTTTGGGATTATTGTAGTGGTACACGAGTTCGGACACTTCTACTTTGCCAAGAAATCAGGGATTCTAGTGCGTGAATTTGCCATTGGCATGGGACCCAAGATCTTTGCTCATATTGGCAAGGACGGGACGGCCTATACCATTCGAATCTTGCCTCTGGGTGGCTATGTCCGTATGGCCGGTTGGGGTGATGATACAACTGAAATCAAGACAGGAACTCCTGTCAGTTTGACGCTTACTGATGATGGTAAGGTTAAACGCATCAATCTCTCAGGTAAAAAATTGGATCAAACAGCTCTTCCTATGCAGGTGACCCAGTTTGACTTTGAAGACAAGCTCTTTATCAAAGGATTGGTTCTGGAAGAAGAAAAAACATTTGCAGTGGATCACGATGCAACGGTTGTGGAAGCAGATGGTACTGAGGTTCGGATTGCACCTTTAGATGTTCAATATCAAAATGCAACTATCTGGGGGAAACTCATTACTAACTTTGCAGGCCCCATGAACAACTTTATCTTAGGTGTCGTTGTTTTCTGGATTTTAATCTTCATGCAGGGTGGTGTCAGAGATGTCGATACCAACCAGTTCCATATTATGCCTCAAGGGGCTTTGGCTAAGGTAGGAGTACCAGAAACGGCACAAATTACCAAGATTGGCTCACATGAGGTTAGCAACTGGGAAAGTTTGATTCAGGCTGTGGAATCAGAAACCAAAGATAAGACGGCCCCGACCTTGGATGTGACTATTTCTGAAAAGGGGAGTGACAAACAAGTCACTGTTACTCCGGAAGAAAGTCAAGGCCGTTACCTTCTAGGTGTTCAACCGGGGATTAAGTCAGATTTTGTATCTATGTTTGTAGGTGGTTTTACAACTGCTGCTGACTCGGCCCTCCGAATTCTCTCAGAACTGAAAAATCTGATTTTCCAACCGGATTTGAACAAGCTAGGTGGACCTGTTGCCATCTTTAAGGCAAGTAGTGATGCTGCTAAAAATGGAATTGAGAATGTCTTGTACTTCTTGGCAGTGATTTCCATCAATATCGGGATTTTTAATCTTATTCCGATTCCAGCCCTGGATGGTGGTAAGATTGTGCTCAATATCCTGGAAGCCATTCGCCGCAAACCATTGAAACAAGAAATTGAAACCTATGTCACCTTGGCCGGAGTGGTCATCATGGTTGTCTTGATGATTGCTGTGACCTGGAATGACATCATGCGACTCTTTTTTAGATAATCGAGGAATATTATGAAACAAAGTAAAATGCCTATCCCAACGCTTCGCGAAATGCCAAGCGATGCTCAAGTTATCAGCCATGCTCTTATGTTGCGAGCTGGTTATGTTCGTCAAGTCTCAGCAGGTGTTTATTCTTACCTACCACTTGCTAATCGTGTGATTGAAAAAGCTAAAAATATCATGCGCCAAGAATTTGATAAGATTGGTGCCGTTGAGATGTTGGCTCCTGCCCTCCTCAGTGCAGAATTGTGGCGCGAATCAGGTCGTTACGAAACTTATGGTGAAGACCTTTACAAACTAAAAAATCGTGAAAAATCAGACTTTATCCTAGGTCCAACTCACGAAGAAACCTTTACAGCTATTGTCCGTGATTCTGTTAAGTCTTACAAGCAATTGCCACTTAACCTTTACCAAATCCAACCTAAGTATCGTGATGAAAAACGCCCACGTAATGGACTTCTCCGTACACGTGAGTTTATCATGAAGGATGCTTACAGTTTCCACGCTAACTATGATAGCTTGGACAGTGTTTACGATGAGTACAAGGCTGCTTATGAGCGTATTTTCACTCGTAGTGGTTTAGACTTCAAGGCTATCATTGGTGACGGTGGAGCCATGGGTGGTAAGGATAGCCAAGAATTTATGGCCATTACACCTGCTCGTACAGACCTTGACCGCTGGGTTGTCTTGGACAAGTCAGTTGCCTCATTTGATGAAATTCCTGCAGAAGTGCAAGAAGAAATCAAGGCAGAATTGCTTAAATGGATGGTTTCTGGTGAGGATACCATTGCTTACTCAAGTGAGTCTAGCTATGCGGCTAACTTGGAAATGGCAACAAACGAGTACAAACCAAGCAACCGTGTTGTCGCTGAAGAAGAAGTAACTCGTGTTGCAACGCCAGATGTTAAATCAATCGATGAAGTTGCAGCCTTCCTCAATGTTCCAGAAGAACAAACAATTAAAACCCTCTTCTACATGGCAGATGGTGAGCTTGTTGTAGCCCTTCTAGTTGGAAATGACCAACTCAATGAAGTTAAGTTGAAAAACCACTTGGGAGCAGATTTCTTTGACGTTGCAAGTGAAGAAGAAGTGGCAAATGTTGTTCAAGCAGGATTTGGTTCACTTGGCCCAGTTGCTTTGCCAGAGAATATTAAAATTATTGCAGATCGTAAAGTGCAAGATGTTCGCAATGCAGTTGTCGGTGCTAACGAAGATGGCTACCACTTGACTGGTGTGAACCCAGGTCGTGATTTTACTGCAGAATATGTGGATATCCGTGAAGTTCGTGAGGGTGAAATTTCTCCAGACGGACAAGGTGTCCTTAACTTTGCGCGTGGTATCGAAATTGGTCACATCTTCAAACTCGGTACTCGCTATTCGGCAAGCATGGGGGCAGATGTTTTGGATGAAAATGGTCGTGCTGTGCCAATTATCATGGGATGTTATGGTATTGGTGTCAGCCGTCTCCTTTCAGCAGTGATGGAGCAACACGCTCGCCTCTTTGTTAACAAAACGCCAAAAGGTGAATACCGTTATGCTTGGGGAATCAACTTCCCTAAAGAATTGGCACCATTTGATGTGCACTTGATTACTGTCAATGTCAAGGATGAAGAAGCGCAAGCCTTGACAGAAAAGCTTGAAGCAAGCTTGATGGGAGCTGGTTACGAAGTCTTGACAGATGACCGTAACGAACGTGTTGGTGTTAAATTCAGCGATAGTGACTTGATTGGATTGCCAATCCGTATCACTGTTGGGAAGAAAGCAGCTGATGGTATCGTAGAAGTGAAGATTAAAGCGACTGGTGATACCATCGAAGTTCATGCAGATAACTTGCTTGAAACGCTTGAAATTCTCAGCAAGAAATAAAAACTATAATCAGAAGAAAAACAAGGAAAAAATGTAACTAGTTTTTACCTTGTTTTTTCTGTATAATGGGAAAAATGAGTAGATAAAGAGGTAAATGTATGCTAAGATTTCCAAAGGATTTTGTCTGGGGATCCTCTACTTCTGGACCACAAACAGAAGGACGTGTAGCTGGTGACGGTAAGGGAGATAATCTCTGGGATTATTGGTACCAAGTGGAGCCAAATCGTTACTATAATGGGATTGGTCCAGATAAAACATCAACCTTTTATGAAAACTGGGAAAAGGATATTGAGCTACTGTTAGAGACTGGTCATACGGCCTTTCGGACTTCTATTCAGTGGTCACGGATTTTTCCACAAGGGCGTGGAAAAGTCAATGCTCAAGGTGTGGATTTCTATCGTAAGGTTTTTGAGGCTATTAAGGCTAAGGGGATTCGTCTTTTAGTCAATCTTTATCATTTTGATTTGCCTTTTGTCCTTCAAGAGGATGGTGATGGTTGGGAAAATAAGGCGACTGTCTCAGCCTATGAAGACTATGCTCGTTTTTGTTTTGAGACTTATGGAGATTTAGTGGATCAATGGATTACCTTTAACGAGCCAATTGTTCCAGTAGAATTTGGATATTTTTACGATGCCCATTATCCACATAAGGTGGATGCAGAGGCAGCCGTTAAAGTAGCTTATCATACACAATTGGCCAGCAGTCGGGCGGTTAAGGCCTGTCATGAACTCTTGCCTGATTCCAAGATTGGGATTGTCCTCAACTTGACACCGGCTTATCCACGTAGCCAGCATCCTGCTGATGTCAAGGCTGCTCGTATTGCGGCCCTTTTTCAGGCCCAATCTTTCTTAGATCCGTCTGTTTTGGGGACTTATCCACAGGAGTTGGTAGAAATCTTGCATGAATACGGTCTCTTGCCTGATGCTACAGAGGAGGAGTTGGATCTCATTCGTGACAATACGGTGGACTTCCTTGGTGTCAATTACTATCAACCTTTGCGTGTTATGGCTCCTCGATTTGCTAAGCATCCAGAGAGTCCACTCTTGCCAGAACATTTTTATGAGCCTTATGTGATGCCTGGACGTAAAATTAATCCTCACCGTGGCTGGGAGATTTATGAGCAAGGGATTTATGACATTGCCCAAAATATCAAGGAAAATTATGGCAATATTGAGTGGATGTTGACAGAGAATGGTATGGGTGTTGAAGGAGAAGAAAAATTCCGTGAGAATGGAATGATTCAAGATGATTACCGTATTGACTTTGTAAAAGGTCATCTTCGCGAACTGCACCGTGCCATTGAAGATGGAGCCAATTGTAAGGGCTACTTAATTTGGACCTTTATTGATTGCTGGTCATGGCTTAACAGCTATAAAAATCGCTATGGTTTGGTCGAATTAGACTTGGAAACGCAAGAACGTCGTCTGAAAAAATCAGGGCACTGGTTCAAGGAATTAAGTGACAATAATGGATTTTAAAAAGGACTCTGACTGATGATTTTAATTGGTCAGAGTTTTTTGCTTACAGAAGGATAATTTCAACTATACCAATTTTTGCTCTTGACAAGTGAAAGAAACAAGTATATACTGTTTTTGCTGATTCTATAAAAGAGGAATTAGACTATACCAATTTTAAGGAGAAAGCACAGCTTGCCTGTGTCGTATATACTATGTGTGGAATTGTTGGTGTTGTTGGAAACACAAATGCAACTGATATTTTGATTCAAGGGCTTGAAAAGCTCGAATACCGTGGATATGATTCTGCGGGGATTTTTGTCCTAGGTGGTGCTGAAAACCACCTAGTCAAGGCTGTTGGTCGTATTGCAGAATTGTCTGCTAAAACAGCTGGTGTTGAGGGAACAACTGGTATCGGACATACTCGTTGGGCAACTCATGGGAAACCAACGGAAGATAATGCTCACCCACACCGCTCTGAGACAGAACGTTTTGTTTTGGTGCACAATGGGGTGATTGAGAACTACCTTGAAATCAAGGAAGAATACCTTGCAGGTCACCACTTCAAAGGGCAAACAGATACGGAAATAGCCGTTCACTTGATTGGAAAATTTGCGGAAGAAGAAGGTCTCTCAGTTCTTGAAGCCTTCAAAAAAGCTCTTCATATCATACGTGGTTCTTATGCCTTTGCCTTGGTTGACTCACAAGATCCTGAAGTCATCTACGTAGCTAAAAATAAATCACCACTCTTGATTGGTCTTGGTGAAGGTTATAACATGGTATGCTCAGATGCTATGGCTATGATTCGTGAAACCAACCAATACATGGAAATTCATGACCAAGAGTTGGTAATCGTCAAGGCTGATAGTGTGGAAGTTCAAGACTATGATGGAAATCGTCGTGAGCGTGCTAGCTACACTGCTGAGCTAGACTTGTCAGATATCGGTAAAGGAACTTACCCTTACTACATGCTTAAGGAAATTGACGAGCAACCAACTGTTATGCGTAAACTAATCCAAGCCTACACAGATGAGGCTGGTCAAGTAGTAGTAGACCCAGCTATCATCCAGGCTGTTCAAGACGCAGACCGTATCTACATCCTTGCAGCTGGGACATCTTACCACGCAGGATTTGCTTCTAAGAAAATGTTGGAAGAATTGACAGATACACCAGTTGAACTTGGAATTTCATCTGAGTGGGGTTACGGTATGCCACTTCTCAGCAAGAAACCACTCTTCATCTTTATCAGTCAGTCTGGTGAAACGGCGGATAGCCGTCAGGTTTTGGTCAAGGCTAATGAAATGGGAATCCCAAGCTTGACAGTGACAAACGTACCAGGTTCAACTCTTTCACGTGAAGCCAATCATACCATGCTCCTTCATGCAGGTCCTGAAATTGCCGTAGCATCAACAAAGGCTTATACAGCACAAATTGCAGCCCTTGCTTTTCTTGCAAAAGCAGTAGGAGAAGCAAATGGCAATGCTAAAGCGCAAGTCTTTGACTTGGTTCATGAGTTGTCAATCGTAGCTCAGTCTATCGAATCAACTCTTTCAGAGAAAGAAACCATTGAAGCCAAGGTTCGTGAGCTTCTTGAAACAACTCGCAACGCCTTTTATATTGGGCGTGGTCAAGATTACTACGTAGCTATGGAAGCAAGCCTTAAACTCAAAGAGATTTCTTACATCCAGTGTGAAGGCTTTGCGGCAGGAGAACTCAAGCACGGAACTATTGCCTTGATTGAAGAAGGAACGCCTGTTTTGGCTCTCTTGTCAGATCCCGTCCTTGCTAACCACACTCGTGGAAATATCCAAGAGGTCGCAGCCCGTGGTGCCAAGGTCCTCACTATCGCAGAAGAAAATGTTGCTAAAGAGACAGATGATATCGTCCTTACGACTGTACACCCTTACCTCTCACCAATTTCAATGGTCGTACCGACGCAATTGGTCGCTTACTTTGCAACCCTTCACCGTGGACTTGATGTGGACAAACCACGTAATCTTGCTAAGTCAGTAACGGTAGAATAAGCTAAAAAAGTCTAGTTATCTAGGCTTTTTCTTGTGAGCAAATTTATTGAAAGTAAAAATCATTAGTGATAGAATACCCTAAAACTAAAAGAGATAGCGAGGAATCACAATGGTAGAATTGGGAATTTCAACATTTGGGGAAACAACGGAGCTTTAAGGGACTGGACAGATTTACAGTCATGCCGAACGCATTCGTCAGTTGGTGACAGAGATTGAACTGGCTGACAAGGTTGGTTTGGACGTGTATGGAATTGGTGAACACCATCGAGCGGATTTTGCAGTGTCGGCTCCAGAGATTGTTCTGGCAGCTGGGGCAGTCAATACCAAAAAAATCCGTTTGACAAGTGCAGTCAGTATTCTGTCAAGTATGGACCCCATTCGTTTATTCCAACAGTATGCCACTATCGATGCTTTGTCAAATGGACGTGCAGAGATTATGGCTGGAAGGGGCTCTTTCACGGAATCTTTCCCTCTGTTTGGATATGACTTGAAAGACTACGAAGCTCTCTTTGATGAGAAATTAGACTTGCTTCAGTTAGCCAATGAAAAGACCAAGCTAGACTGGAAAGGTCGATTGACTCAAACGATTGCTGGCAAAGAAGTCTATCCTCGTCCAGTTCAGGACAAGTTGCCCTTGTGGATAGCGACAGGTGGTCATGTTGAATCAACAGTGAAGATTGCTCAGGCAGGTCTACCAATTGTCTATGCCATTATTGGTGGCAATCCGCGTTATTTTAAAAAATTGATTGAGGCTTATCGTGAGATTGGGAGCGAAGTGGGTCATGCCAGTCATGAGCTGAAGGTCGGAGCCCATTCTTGGGGTTGGATTGCTGAGG